>JAJFLK010000440.1 GCA_021772735.1 Candidatus Sumerlaeota bacterium
CCCACCCGGCGATCGTGCCGATGCAGGCGGAAATCAAACCCACGCTTGGGATCAGGGAAGGCGCGTGCGAAACCATGTCGTTCACGCCTGCAAAAAGGAGGCCCGTGCCGAAGCCAAACGCGTAGATCGATAGCAGCAATCCGAATCCGGACATCAAAATTCTCCCGATCGCGAAGATTCGCTTCTTGCCTCCCGTTGAAGATTCCAGCACGCGACGCAAGCTGCAAATCGAGCTGCGCGTCCCGCTAATCGCAGCCCCGACCGGATCGCGAGAGATGGAGAGCCCCGCCGATGCGATCAACGTGAAGAGCACCACAATCATGCCGAAGAATGTCTGACGAAATGCGAGTTGGGTATCCGAGAGGGAGGGGGCGGACGGTGTGGATATCATCATCGCAGCCCCAAGCCACGCCAGGGCGAGCACAACCAGGTTCGTCCACTTGCGCACGGCCAGAGTCATGGGGCGCAGACGGACGGCCCACATTGCGATCGCGTAATCCTCGGTGGGGATAACCAGCTCGACGAGATCGCTAAGACGCACTCTGGGGACGCCGAGCACATTGGCGATGCGAGTTTCGAGGGCGCGCGCCGGTGCGAAATGCCAGAAGGCGAACCAACCGAAGATCAGCAGGGGGAAAAGGCCACCGAACAAACAAGCCACCATGAGCAAGGCAATCACGGACTTAAACGTGGTGAGCTGCGCCCAATTGCCCTGCCGCCCTGTGCGGCGTCGGAAACAGATGAGCCTGAAAACGGCGTTATGTTCGAGCCCGGCCAGGCTAGGATGCGCGGCAAGAACCGCATCGGGCGGCAGATCGCCCGGCCGCAGTTCCCAGGCTCTGGCTTTGGGTTTGCGCGGCACGCCGGCGTCAGGCTCTAGCGCCGACCTGCTCGACGACCGAGCGAGCAAGATCCATATCGATCTCCTGCCCGCCGATGTCCGCAGATGCCAGCACCTGATTGAGCGCGCCCTTGAGCTCGCGAATGTTCTCGGTCACGTTCTCGCCGATGTATAGAACCACGTCATCGCTGATGGCGTCGTTCACGCCGCGCTGGTGAAGTTCCTTGCGGACGATCGCGATGCGCGTCTCCAGGTCAGGCGCCTGAATATCGACGATGATCCCCGCGCCGAAGCGGCTTCGCAGGCGTTTCTCCAGATGGCTGATATCTTTGGGCGGCCGATCCGAGGTGATGACGATCTGTTTGCCGGCCTGGAACAGCGCGTTGAAAATGTGGAAGAACTCCTCCTGCGCGCGCTCTTTGCCGGAGAGGAATTGGATGTCATCGATGATGAGCACGTCGGTGAGGCGATGCCGATTGCGGAACGCCGTGATCGTATTGTTTTGAATCCCGTCGATAAGCCCGCCGATGAAATCCTCAGTCATCGTATACATGACTTTGAGATCGGGGTGATGATCGAGGACATGATTCGCCATCGCGTGGCACAGATGAGTCTTGCCCAGGCCGACGTCGGCATAGAGAAACAGGGGATTGTAATTGCGCCCCGGCGCCCGGGCGACCGCCAACGCGGAGGCATGCGCGAAATTGTTGCGCCCGCCGACAACGAACTGATCGAACGTATATTCCTTGACCCGCGACAGGCCCTCATAATTGCCGAACTGGAACGGCGCCTGCATATCGCCGCCCGGGCCCGGGCCGCCGCGCAGTTTGCCGAGGCTTGAGGTCAGGCTCCTGAACTCGGACAGCGCCGAGGACGTATCGCCTTGCTTGGCCAGGAGCTCGGCGCGGAATGCCCGGCCCTGGATCGAATCGGGATTCAGCTCAAGGACTTCGGCCAGCGTCTGCTCGACGCTATCCAGGGAATCGGCTTTCAATTGGAGTCCGGCCAGCTCAAGCAGAGCGGCTTCGGCTTCGCCTGTGCGGCTCAGGGATTTGAGATGATCGGCCAGCCGCCGATGGATCGACCAGTTCGTCGGCTCCAGGGCGAGGGCTTCAGTCGCGGTCTGCTCGAACGCGCCGCTGCGGCCCCCCTCGTGCAGCAGGTCGAGGAGCCGATCATAAGCCGCCATGGCCCCATCTTTATCTCCCGAGCGCTGCTTGAGCCCGATGATCTTGCGAAAGACTTCCTCGCGCTTGGGGTCGAATTCAAAAATCCGTTCGTATGCGGCCACGGCCAAATCGTATTGCTGATTGCGCGTGTATAAACCGGCAAGATCTTCGATGGCGTCCGCGGCGCGCTCTTCGTCCTTGAGGCGGATAAACAATCCGATGATGCCTTCGCGAGCCTCGGTGTCGCCGGGATCGATTCGCAGCGCTTCGTTCCACGCCGTCTCAGCTTCTTCGATCCGATTGCGCTCGATGTAGACCTGTGCCAGACGTTTGTATTCCGCGCAGGCTTCGTCTCGGCGGTCGGCGCGTATCATCAGCTCGATCCGCTGGCGGAGGATCGCCATATCATCGGGCTCGAGCTCGACGAGTTCGCCGAATACCCCGATCGCCTCGGCATTGCGCGTGGCCTTGGTCAGCAGGGCGGCCTGCTGGCGCAGCGCGTCTTTGAGCCCCTCGGCGTCGCCGGTCTCGCGCCGCAGTCGAGCAAGCCCGGCGAGGATCTCCGGCTTGGGAGTCGGGCCCGTGCGCAGCTTGTCCAGGATTTGAATGATCTCGCCCGGACGCGTCGCCTTGGTGAAATGATCCAGCGCCATCGCGACGGCATCGGCGAGGACCTGCGGCGACGCCCATTGCGAGAGAAGATCCAAGTGGCGCGTCCACGCCGGCGGATAGAGCGGGTCCAAGGCGAGGATTCGATCCAAAATGCTCTGCTCTTCTTCGCGTTTGCCGCTGCGGGCGTAGACCCCCGCAAGATTCCACAAGTGTTTGATGGTATTGGCCGATTGATGTGTCTGCTCGGTGATCGCGATAAGCTGCTCAAGAGCGGGTGTAAAATCCTCATCGGAGGCCAGAATTTCCGAGCATAGGTCCGCGGCCCGCGTATAGGACTGGTTCTGGCGATAAAGCTGCACGAGGCGCAACTGCGAAGAACGCTGACGTTCGATGTCGCCGGATTGGCCGTAAGCAAGCACGAGCAATTGAAGCGTCGAAAGATGATCGGGCTGCAAGCTCAGGATTTTCTCCGCGATGCGGACGACGCTCTCGGGCTCCTCGGCGGTGAGGTAGGCCTGGGCAAGCTCGCCGTATTCGCCCATCGCCTGCAAGGTCATGTCCTGATGCACGAGCACATCGGCGCGAATCTCGCGCGCCTCCATGTGCTCGGGAACGCAGGCCAAAGCGCGTTCGAGCCGGTGGCGCGCGCGGTCGTAAAGCTGCTGATCGGAGAACAACCGCCCGACGGCGTAGAACTGCTGCGCGGCTTCAGCCTTGCGGCCGAGCTTCTCCAAAATCTCTCCGTGTCGCGTCAGCGCTTCGGGGCTTTCCGGAGCAACCGCAAACGCGCGGCCCAGGACGTCGACCGCCTTTTCCGTTTCGCCCTCGGTCTCGAAAGCCTCGGCCAGTTCGAGCGCCGTCTTGACCACGACCGGCTCAAGCCCGAGCCTCAGATAAAGATCAAACTGCTGGACTCGATGATCGATATTGTCCGGCTCCAGATCGATGATGGTCTGATAGACGGCCGCCGCGTGGTCAAACTCCTCGGCGGATTCGAACATATCAACGATGACGCCGTAAGCGGCGAGCGCATCTTCGGTTCGACCGAGCGAGCGAAGCAATCCGGCCCGACGCGAGAGCAGTGCGACGTTATCCACGCGATCGCCCAGAGCCTTGTCGAGCGTCGCGAGCGCCAGCGCAAGATCTTCGCGCTCCTCATAGGCGTCGACGCACTCGAGTCGCATTTCCAGCGCGGCCTCCTGGTGCCCGCGCGCTTCCTCAAGATCGCCCTTGAGCTCGATCAGCGCCATATTGCCCTCGAACGCGCCGAGCAATTCATCGAGCGCCTGGGAGGCGGGGCCATGCGAATGCGAGGCCAGCATCGAACGGACGTGCGCGAACGCCAGGCTCAGTTCGGCATCCTTGGGCGGATGCTGGGCGATGATCTGGCAATAAGTAACTCGCAAGTCCTCTCGCTCGCCGTCGATCTCCAGAGCCTGCCCGATCCGCTCGAGCGCCCCCGATGAATCCCCGGCAGCCACGGCCAGCTCGACCCGCTTTAGAATTTCACCAATGGCCTCGTCGCGCCGTCCGGCAGAGAGCAGGATCTGCACGATATGCAGAGATACATCGATCGCCGTCAATTCCATCTTCTCGATACGGCGATAGATCTCCAGGGCCTGTTCGATATCGCCCTGCGCGGTCAGGTAATCGGCGAGGTTGATGTATTCGCCCGCGACCCACTGATCGTCACCAACCTTTTTGACGCACTCGATGTAGAAAAGCCTCGTCGGCGTATCGTCCGGGTTGCGCCCGACGTACTCGCGCAGCAGCTCGGCCGCTTCGGAATTCTCATCAGCCCCGGCAAGCTCGCGCGCCAGGCGAAGCTGAATCGACGATGTATCCGCCGCAGATCCTTTGGCTCGGAGCACGGCCAGCAGACCGCGCAGAGCCGGAATCGAAGCGGGCTGGAACCGGAGGATACGCTGATATTGATCCTCGGCGTCGTCCCAGGCTTCCATCTCAAAATAATTATCTGCGATCTCCTGCGCGCGAGTAACGTAATCTTCGGCGACGCTCAGATCGACCTCGACGCCAAAGGCCTGCGCCAACTCCGGCAACGCCTCCTCGTAGCCCAGGCCCCGGCTCCGGGCGAACAGGTCGATCATGTCGCCGCCGTCGTGGCCCTCGCACTGCTTGTTCGAGCATCGGTAGGTGCGCGACTCCACATCCACAAGCAGCGTGCGGAAAATCGGTTCGCGATGGATCGGGCAATACGCTTTGATGGTCTGGCCGAGGTGCTGGATCATCTCAGTCCGGTAATCGACCAACTCCAGCAGGCGTTCGGGTCCGATCGCCACGCGAATCTGCTCGATCAGATCTTCGGGGAAGATGTGCATGACGGCTCGATCCTTTCGCTTGTTCGGGGCATGAGCCCCCGGCCCGTGGGCCAAATTTCAATCGCGCGCCGTGGCGGTGCGCCTGCGTCGATGGGGTCCGCGCCTGCGCCGCTTCGTCTGCGTTTCGCCCGAGTCGACCGGATGGATCTGGAGCGAGAGATCCAACGCCGGGGCGGAATGAGTCACGGCGCCCGTGCTGATCCGGTCGACGCCGGTCGCCGCGTAGGCACGAATGTTCTTGAGCGTCACCCCGCCGGAGACTTCGAGCTCCGCACCGCTGGCTTTGGCGCCGGGTCCGAGCCGGCGCACAATCGCCTTGATCTGGCGCGGGGTCATGTTATCGAGCAGGACGAGATCCGCCCCGGCGGCGACCGCTTCGGCGACTTCGCCCGCATCCCGGGCTTCGGCCGCCACGCGCCCTCGCCGCTGCGCGGTGCGGCATCTGCTTATCGCTTCGGTCAGGCTCCCTGCGGACCTGGCGTGATTCTCTTTGATCAAGACCATATCGAACAAGCCAAAACGATGATTCATTCCGCCGCCCATCCGCACGGCATATCGCTCAAGATTGCGCCATAACGGCGTCGTCTTTCGGGTGTCGCAGATCGCCGGCGGGTGTACCACCGGCGCGGCCTTACTGGCGGCATCCTGGGCCGCATCGACAAGTTGCCGAGTCAGCGTCGCGACGCCGCTCAGCCTCTGCACAAAGTTCAGCGCGACACGCTCGCCGATCAGCAAAGCCCTGTATGGCCCGGCAAGCTCGGCAATCAGATCGCCCGGCTCCACGAGCCCGCCCTCGGCCACCCGCCAATCGATCCGGACACCGCGCCCCGCCAATCTCCAGACGCGCTCGGCGACTGGCGCGCCGCAGAAGATGCCTGCCGCCTTGGCTATAAGCCGGGCTGTCCCTCGCGCCTCCCGCTCGACGGTGGCTTCGGTTGTGACGTCCCCGGCTCCCAGGTCTTCGGCCAGAGCCATGCGCAAGAGACGAACCATCGCCTGGTCGATGACCAACGAATCGCGGCGCGCGTTTGTTCCGTTTCGTTCACTCAACTGCGTTCACTCGGTGTATGTATTTTCCGCACCGGGGAATTCCCCGCTACGGACATCATCGGCATAATTCTTAAGCCCCTTAATGGCTTCGGTGCGTAAATCCGCATACCGCCGCGCGAACTTTGGCAGGCGGCGATTGCCGAGGCCCAGCAGGTCTGAGAACACAAGAACCTGCGCGTCGCATCCCTTGCCCGCACCGATGCCGATCGTCGGCGCGGATATCGTGCTGGTGATCTCGTCGGCAATCGAAGTGGGCAGGGCTTCGAGCACGAGCGCAAAGACCCCGGCTTCATCCAAAGCCTGCGCATCGGCCAGCAGGCGCTCGCGGTCGCCCTCCTCGCGGCCCTGCACGCGGAACCCGCCCTGCGAGTGATAAGACTGCGGCAGCAGGCCGACGTGACCCATCACGGGAATACCGGCCTCGACCAGGCGAGCGACCATCGGTGCGACCTCAGCGCCGCCCTCGAATTTGACCGCCTCCATCGAGCCCTCGGCAATCATCCGCGCGGCGTTGGCCAGCGCCTGCTCCGGAGAAATTTTGTATGTCATGAATGGCATATCGCCGACGAGCAACGCCGACTTCGCGCCGCGCGCGACGGCCCCGGCATGGTGGATCATCATGTCCAACGTGATCTTGAGCGTCGTGCGCAGCCCCAGTGCGGTCATCCCGAGCGAATCGCCGACAAGGACGACCTCCATCTCGGCTTCCTCGGCGATCGACGCCGTCAACGCGTCGTAAGCGGTCACCATGACGAACTTCTCGCCGGAGGCTTTCATCTCGCGGAGCGTTGAGACCCGAATCTTTTTTCGTTTCGTTTCCATGACGGCCGAGTCTCGCAAAACCCCGGCAGATTGACAACCACAGCCCGGCAGGAAATTAGGGACTGTTACCTATTTCCCCGACTGACTTGCACTGTCCCAACGAGCCTAAGGGGAAATGGGTAACTGTCCCTGATTTCACCTAATTCCCCCACAGGAGCGGGATTCCTTCGTGCCCGTTGTGCCGTTGTGGTTCCATTTTTCACCACGACGGCACAACGATCACAAAGGAAGAAACAGCGACCCGCGATGATTGACGGAACCGTGCTTGCGCGTCGGCGAGCCGAAAACCTGGGGACTGCCACCATTTGCGACTGACACACGGCGGCACGGCGGTACGAAATCCACGCAAATGGATGGCTGTCCCCCGCTTTTCGGCTTGAGTGGTTACGGCCCACAGTCGAAACGCGCCCCTTTACGCCAACCCCGCAGCGGCGCAAAGATACCGGGCGATGGACGTTCTCACCTCACCACCGGTCCGCGCCGCCCTGGCCCTCGGGTTCGCGGCTCTGGCATTCTACTGCTTGCTGCGCGGCGCGCGGGGACTGGCGGCCGGGATGCGCGATTCGGACCACCCCGATTCGAGCGACCGTGTCATCCGAGGCATGCGCACACTGATCCTCGCCATCGGATTCAGCTTCTTCGCCGGCGGCGCGCACTTCGCGATCAAGTGGCCGCTCATCTTCGGCCTGGTTTTCCTGGGCGAAGAACTCTTCGAGACCGGAATCATGCTTCTGGCGCTGCGGCTAGGAAAGGACGCGGATGTCGCCATCAAGAAACCTGAATCAAAACCCGTCTCATCTCCGGGCGACGAGGCCTGAACCCGGCGGCACAACGACAGAAAACAGCCCGCCAGAGCGGCGGTTATCATTCATCGAATTAGATTTACTTCCCAGTTCCCTGAGAGCCTAATCGACGGCTCACGACGACGGAAACTCAGACAACCTCTTCGATTTACTTGAGTGGGG
>JAJFLK010000045.1 GCA_021772735.1 Candidatus Sumerlaeota bacterium
GCCCCAGGCCGACGGTGCAGCCGGGGAACTTGGAGAATGGCAGGACGGCTTCTTTAACGGCGAAGAAATTGACGCGCGGCTCTTCGGTGAAATTCAGTTCGGCCAAAGTCTTGCCCGCCATTACCGCTGCCGCGACGCGCGCGACGGACCGGCCGATTGTCTTGCTTACAAACGGCACCGTGCGAGAGGCTCGCGGGTTCACTTCGAGCACGTAAACAGTCTCGTCCTTGATGGCGAATTGGATATTCATCAGCCCGCGAACGCCCAGCGCGAGGCCCAGCTTGCGGGTCGTCGTGCGAAGCTTTTCGAGCACGGCATCGCTGAGCGAACGCGTCGGGATGACGCACGCCGAATCGCCCGAGTGCACCCCGGCTTGCTCGATGTGCTCCATGATCGCGGCGATCGTGACTCGCTCGCCATCGGCGACGGCATCGACATCCACCTCGATGGCATCGTCGAGAAACCGATCAACCAGCACCGCGTTGCCCTCAGCCGCGCGCAGGGCCTCGGCGGCGAAACCTTCAAGCTCGTCCTCGTTGTAGACAATCTCCATCGCCCGCCCGCCCAGGACGTATGAAGGGCGCACGAGCACCGGGAAGCCGATGCGCTCGGCGACGGCACGAACCTCATCCATCGTCCGGCCCGAGCCGCCCGGCGGCTGGGCGATCTCCAGTTCATCGAGCAGACTGCCGAAACGATCGCGGTCTTCGGCCAGGTCGATTGAATCGGGCGACGTGCCGATGATCGGAACCCCGGCGGCTTGCAGGCCACGGGCGAGTTTGAGCGGCGTCTGCCCGCCGAGCTGCACGATGACGCCATCGGGCCTTTCCAGGTCGCAGACCGCAAGCACATCCTCGACGGTCAGCGGCTCGAAGTAGAGCCGGTCGGCCGTGTCGTAGTCGGTCGAAACTGTTTCTGGATTCGAGTTGATCATGATCGTCTCAAACCCCAGCTCGCGCAGGGCAAAGACGGCCTGGACGCAGCAGGTGTCGAACTCGATGCCCTGCCCGATGCGATTGGGCCCGCCGCCGAGGATGACGATCTTCTTTGCGTCGGTCGGCCGGGCCTCGTTGAACGGCTCGTATGTGGAATAGAAATACGGCGTGTGCGCTTCGAATTCCCCGGCGCAGGTATCGACGGTTTTGTAGACGGGCCGGATGCCGAGCCGCTCACGAAGCGCACGGACGTCGGCCGCCGAGGCGGTCGAGACCGCCGATTCAGGCGAGCCGGGCGCGGTGGACGCGCCTGCATCGCGACGCCGTTTGCGACTGACGATATGCCCGATCTGCTCGTCGGAGAAACCAAACTGCTTGGCACGATACAGCAGCTCGACGTTCGGGTCGTCGGGATCGATGGAGACGTCGGGAGTGGGCGCAGCTTTCATGTTATTTTTCGGCATCGGAGTAAGAGATCGAACCATCGTTCAATGCAGAGTCAGGTTATACAGGATTCAGTATACACACGCCTACAATGAAGTCGCGAGGCGATACGCTCCGGGCTTTGGCTCTCACTCAGGGAAATCGTGCTTGACCCCACTGAAGCGAGGCGTTTCGTTGATCGATGTGACGTTAATGTAGACGACTACATCTCCGCCGCTTATAAGGCCGTTCGTCGGATCATACGAAACCGTCGAGTAATTATGGATTACATCTTCCGGATTTAAATACAGCAACTTCTCCTCCGGCAAATCCGCCAGATCGTCGTCACCGTCGGGCCCAAAAGCGTACATCAAGGCCGCATCATCATGAAGACGAATATAACTTAACTTACTTCCTGATATCCGAAAGGAGACATCGCGTGTCCTTAATTTCCCTTTGAGTATAGGGCCGTTTTTTTCTCTCGTGAACGGATCGATTAAATATTGGACGTACTCGTCCTTGCTCCCTGTGTAGATATCATGTTTACCAATTATGCTATCTGGAAGCGTCTCCGGCATAATGAAATCGGGATCGGCGGTTCGGCTTTCCCGAAAGTGCATGCGGACTGAGTGGCCGACTATATGCACATGGTGGGCAAGCGTCGGCATGTCTTGCGCCTTGCCCGTGGGGCGGATCCAAAACACCCAGAGAGCCACCATCGCGAGCACGAAGGAAACCTCGAATGCGAGAACCACTCTGTTTCGGGGCTTCATGATCTTATCCGTCATGTTCCCTTGGCGGGGAAGTTGACTGGCTCAAGCGGTTTTCGCGTCGGAGCCTTCGCCTGCGGGGGCATCAAGTTTTTTTGCATTCCGATGGTTCGCCCCGCCAATGCCGTTGGCGTCGATGCCGACCTGCACGATCTCCGCCTTGCCGAAGTCGATCTCGACATGGCTGACGCCGAAGCCGCGCGCCAGGGCTTCGAGCGTCTGGCGGGCCGAGCGCTGAACTTCCCCGCCCATGCGGTCGACAAGATCCTGCGCCATGCGTGTGGCCTGATCCATCGCCTCCTGCTTGAGACGGTTTTTGTCGGCTTCGTCGAACGCGGGGCCGAAGGCGCGGTTGATCAGATCGGGCAGGAGCCAGGGCAGGAGCCGGGCCGATTGCTCGTCGTAAAAACTGATATCGCGGATGTGCGTCTCATACATGCAGCGCGGCATCGCGAGCCGGTATCGCCCTTCGCCGGTCTGCTCGATGCCAAACTCGGGGCTTTGCAGGTCGAACCGGAAATCAATGCCGAACTCGAAGATCATAGCCATCTTCTTGGTCGAGACCAGCCAACTGAAATACTTCTTACCCGATTCGCCCAGCCAGTGATCGGCCGCCGTGACGATCTCCTTGGTCACGATCTTCATGACGACCAGCTCGCCGACGCTGCGCAGGCTCTCGATCGAGGCATGGACATGAACCTCGGGGCCTTTGGCGGCGGCGTCCCTCGCGCGTGCGGCGCCGATCTTGAAGAATATCACCGAAGCAGCCGCGAATCCGACGAGGGCGGCGATGATGATGGGGGCGGAGCTGGGTTCGGACATGGTGGTAAGGCGAATTCCCGCGCCAAGTCATGGCCCATACAACGGGCGGTAAGATAGTGCAAAACATGCGCCACGGTAGGGCGATCAGCGGCTTATTGTCGGGGTTCGG
>JAJFLK010000441.1 GCA_021772735.1 Candidatus Sumerlaeota bacterium
GACGAAAAGTTTGCACATTTTTTCACAAGCTCAGGGGGCTGTCAAGCGGGAGTGGGCGTGGGGTTCTCGTCGGGATTGAATGTGGTTTGTGAGACACGGTTTGCGAACGGTATCCGGTGAAACGAGAGACGTTAGGCTCGAATTTAACCGAAGATAGTGAATGGGAGTTGCGGATAAAAATGCCGGATGGGAAACTTTCGCCCCAGGAGTTTCTTCATGGATGATCCCGGAGAAGACCTCGAAAAGATTCGCAAAGAGCTCAGTGAAGAGCTCAACGAAGATTCCCCCACCGAGACCGACTGGACCAAGCGGCCCAAGGCGAAGAAAAAGGCCGAAGCAGACGTGATACTCAAGGAGTCTCCCCTCTTGTGGGCGGGATACTTGTTCAGTCTCGTCGCATCGGTTTATTTCATCCGGGTCAACAACGACTCCATCTATGGGTTCAGCGTCTTCTTCCTACTACCCGCGGCACTCGGATTCGGGCTTGCGGTCTTGCTGAGAAGTTCAAAGCCGCTCCCTGCTTTCCTGGCTCTCTTGGTAACCACAGGTATCCTGATTTTCTTTGAAGGCCTCATATGCGTCGCCATGGCGGCGGCGTTATTCCTTCCTTTTGCCATATTGGGTCTCGTGTTAGGTCGCGTGTTCGGCAAACTCGACGAGCGGTATCAGCCAAAGCGAGACAAAGGCAAAGGGCCACCCGCTGCTTTATCGATCATGCCACTGGCGCTTTTCCTGATTGCGAGCGGTGTGGAAAGCTTCTGGCCGCCCGCTCCCGCCCTCCTGGTTATCGAATCTTCCATCGTTCTGCCGGTTCCGCCCGCCGAAGCATGGCAGGCCATCATCGCCATCGAGCGAGTCCAGGGGCCCAAACCCCTGCTCCTCCAATTGGGACTTCCCGTTCCGGTCTCTTGCTCGTTTGAAGGCGGCGGCGTCGGTGCGCGCAGAGTCTGCTATTTCGACAAAGGGCTCATCGAGGAACGGGTCGTCCATTGGGAACCGCCCGCGCGGCTTGAAGTCTCGATCGAAAGGGACACACTCCCGGGGCGAAGCTGGATGGAATTCATTGACGCGACTTACGAGCTAGAACAAACCGAAGCCGGAACGCGCGTTAGGCGCTGGACCACCATCTCCAGCCGGCTGCGGCCCCGCATCTATTGGCAGATATTCGAACGCCTAGGCGTTGAGGCCGAGCACGATTATCTTCTCAATGCTCTGAGAATCCAGCTTTCGGATCAAATCTCCCTCGATCACGCTCAAGCGTCGCTCAATTAGCGGGATCGAACCAAATCACACCAAACCAATTCGAAGCATGGGCGGTCTTTATATTTGGAGCGTGGGTGAACCGCGCCTTGACGGGACGAACGTTGACACCCGGTTGACACCCGGCTACGGGCCAAATAGCTTTGCGGCGGGAGTGGCGCAAAGACGCCGGCGACCAGGGCATTCAGGGCATCTGGGCCATCAGATTTAATCAGACCAATTTGTGGGAGGAGAGAAGAATGATGAAGGCAACGAAGATTGTGGCGTTCGCCGCGTTGTGCGGGACGTTCGCCCTGGGGATGGGATGCGCGATCCATCCGAACTTGAACGTGAACGCCGATCTGGAAAAGGTCACCGAGGGGCCCGAAGAAGGCTCCTGGGTCAGCGTGACTATCGAGGGCCAGAAGAAACCCATCGAGGGTGAGATCGTCGGGTCCAGCTTTAACTGGGTGGCCATCGAGACCGAAGATGGATCGGCAACGTGGATTCCGATCGGGCGCGTGACGTCGATCCAGGTTTCCGAGTAACCGGGTAACTGAGTCACCCGAGCGAGCAAAAGCGTTTGACGCGGGCGGCTCCCGGGGGCACGCTTTGATGTAAGCTTGAGTCCCGTATCGGATCGTGTCCGGACTGCCATCGCCGGGGCGCGTTCTCGCCCCCCTTTGTCTCCTATCGTGGAGGACCTCAATGCCCGATATGCTGCACCAGATTCGGATCGTCGCGCCGGCGGCAGATATTTATGAAACCCTGACCACCGCCGAGGGCCTCAAGGCTTGGTGGACGGGCGATGTCGTCGCCGAGCCGCGCCAGGGCACCGTGGCCGAATTCGGTTTTTCGGATCGCGCGACGCTGTTTCTCATGCGCATCGAAGAGCTCGAACCCGGCCAGTGCGTGGTCTGGTCGTGCGAGGGCGAGCCGGCCGAATGGAAAGGCACGCGACTCGTCTGGGAACTGGCCGAGACCGAAGGCGCGACGGATGTCAGGTTCACGCACGCCGGCTGGGCCTCGATGGGCGGGACGTTCGCCGTGTGCAACTCGACATGGGGCGCCTTGATGTTCCGCCTGCGCGACACCTGCGAAGGCAAAGCCCCGGGCCCGCTGTTCAAAGGCTTCGTCTGAGATTCTTCAACATCAAGATTATGGACGCGTGGGAGTCCCGGGGCCTTCCGCTTTCGGTCCCGCTGCGGCGGGACTTCGCCGACCGTAAATGCGCCTGTATAGGGGACTATCACCGAAACCTATCCTAAAAACCCAATGAAAAGTCTTAGCGCAATTTTGTCAACTTCGTGGTAACGTTCCGAACTCATCCCAAATTCGGAACGGCTCCGACGGGGTCGGCGTCAAGGAGAGCATCTCTAAAATGTACGCAATCAAACTATTTAGAATCCCATCTCTCATTCTGGGCGCATCTATCCTGATGCTCTCGGCCAAAGCTCACGCTGTTTTCGAATTCGAGCCCAATCAATCGCCCGCCCAATCCGATGCGTTCTCTTTCGGGGCATCGCTGATCGGCGATTTCGACGACGCAATCGGCGGTGGCATTGATCGTCTTGACGACTGGTGGGGCCCTTTCACGCTCGCTGCGGGCGAAACCGGGAATTTCACGATCAGTTGCAACAACTGCAGCTTCATCGGAACCATGGATATGGCGCTGGCCATCGGCAATTCGGGCGGCTCATTCATTACGTCAGTCGATAATGGAGGCGACGGCCAATCGGAGACTCTGAACTTCAATTCGCCGGGCGGCGGCACGTTCTACGTCGTCGCCTTCGAGGCCACCAATACGGCCACAGCCGGCGTCGCCGATTACACGATTTCGACGGGCAAGACCTCGCCGGCGGACGTCGATGTCCCGACCTATGCCGGGACGACCGGCATCCTGACGGCCGATCGCCTCGGCGGCAACACCTCGGCCGCGCTCACCTGGAGCGCCGCGACCGACAATCAGACCAGCGGCGCGAATATGAAATACAATATCTACGTCAGCAACGCGATGGGGACGGTCTTCGCCGGCAGCCCCGTGCAGACGTTCACGGGCGTAACATCGGGAACGGTCAACGGCCTCAGCTCGACCGAAGTGCTCTACGTCGGCGTGCGCGCCGAGGACGTCGCCGGCAATGAAGAAACCAATACCGTGACACTCCAACTCGATATCCTGCTCTCCGTGCCGGCGATGACGTGGCAGATGTATGAGTAGTGACGTGTGGGATGGTCCGGCGTATTCGGGGACTTCGAGACTTGCTATGCCGTTCCTGGAACCACGCCTGTCTCGGGGATGTCCAGTCATCGATCATTCAAATGATCGAAGTGCTCTCGTATCTCACGGGCC
>JAJFLK010000442.1 GCA_021772735.1 Candidatus Sumerlaeota bacterium
GCCGGCATTATGGGATACGCGGACATGATTGTTCAGCGGCGAGAGCTGGAGCCGAAGGTTCTTAGAGCGGGTGAGATAATCCTCAAGGCCGCGACTCGCGCTTCTCAGCTTACCAAGCAGCTCCTGGGCTTCGCGCGCCAGGGCAAGCACCAGAGCGTGAGGATTGATCTGTCCGATTCCGTTGACGAAGTCGTGGATCTTCTTCTTCGAACCATCCATCCTGACGTCCACGTCAAGAGGTCCTACTGCTCAGAGGCGTCGACCGTGATGGGCGATCCGGATCAGGTTCAGCAGATGATTCTCAATCTGGCGGTCAACGCGCGCGACGCCATGCCCAATGGAGGAGAGCTGACGTTCGAAATCGAAACCATCGACCTCGACGAAAATTATTGCGCGACGCACGCCTATTCGCGTCCGGGGCGATACGTGCGTCTCTCGGTTCGCGATACCGGCGAGGGCGTGCCGAGCGATGTTCGAGATCGAATCTTCGAACCGTTTTTCACGACAAAGGCGCAGGGCAAGGGGACCGGGATGGGGCTCGCGATGGTTTACGGAATCATCAAGAACCATGGTGGAACGATTGAAGTATACAGTGAGCCCGGCCTTGGAACGACGTTCGGGGTCTATCTGCCCCTGGCCGAAGAGATTGAGGACTTTCTCATCGAGGCCGAAGAGCCGCAGACCGTCCCGCGCGGATCGGGTCACATCCTGCTGGTCGACGACGAAGAGGTGATCCGCCAGATGGCGAGCGCCATGCTGTGCGAACTGGGGTATCAGGTCCAGTGTGCTTCCGATGGGCCGGCCGCGCTGGAGACGTATCGTGCGGATCGGGAAAAGTTTGACCTCGTCATTCTGGATATGATTATGCCGCACATGAACGGGCCGGATTGCTTCCGTGAGCTCAAGAGATTCGATCCCAAGGTCAGGGCGATCCTTTCATCGGGCTACAGCCGAGACGGCGCCGTGCAGGATGTGCTGGACGAGGGGATGCTTGGGTTCACTCAGAAACCTTATCGAATGCGCGAATTGGCCGGTCTCGTCGCATCTGTCCTTGCCGACGGTGATGTCGACGCCTCGCCTTCAGACGCCTGATTCCATCTCACTTTTCGTGTCCCTTTCCGGAGACATTCCTCGCGCGATCCCGACGCGATATCGGATGACCGCGCCCGCAAGGACGAGAGGAACGCCGAAGACGGGTATCGAGAGGAAAAAATTCAGCGGCTCCTCCTGCATCAGCCAGCCTGAGAGCGTGAATAGAAAACATCCCGGGACGATGCCGATCATGGTCGCGAAGATATAATCGCGATATCGAACGCCGGCCGCGAAGCCCGAACCGTAGTTAATTACGAACGTCGGGACGAAAGGCATCATGCGCAGGACGATCACGGCCCAGAATCCCTCTTCTTCGATCCAACGCAGTACTCGTTGATTGCGCCGCCCCATCAATTTTTCGATCAGCGGCCGGACCAGAGAGTAGGCGAGTGCGAAGCCGAGCGTATCGCTGATGATCGCGGCCGCCCAGATGTAGAAGAAGCCGGCCCACCCGAAGATGAAGCCGCCGATCAGGCCGATCAGAGTGCGCGGGCCGAACATGAGCGTCATCGCCGCCGAGGCGAAAATGAAAAGAACCGGCGCACGCCAGCCCCACTCAAGCAGGGCCTCCTCGACTGCGGCTCGGTCGCGCGCTCGATATGCCAACCCATAATATTGCGCGATCGCAAAGAGCGCGATCAGGACAATCGGGAAAAGAATCGCCCGCGCGATTTCGCTCCGGCTGAGTCTGTATACTGCGGGTTTGGCAGAGGCCAACTCACTTGTGTCCTGCTTGTCGTATGGAGGCTGGTCGCCCACGGCCGTCACTCCGGAATGCGGGTTGCGGTCTTGCCGGGTTCAAGCCCGGGTCGCAGCATCCTTCGCGATCGTGCGGTTAATGTTCAAGATCGAAGACGAGCAGCCCCTCCGCCCGGCGATACGGCGCGGCGAGACCGGCTCCTCACTGGCTTCAACCGCGACTTATATCATTGCCTTAATGGCTAATTCTGCTGTGTGTGTGATCACTCGGACATCCCCCCAATTCGGATGGGGCTTATCGGAATTGGCTGCCTCAGCTTGAAGCAAATATGGAGTGTTATAAAAAGTAGACACCCGCTTTCGCCAAGGCTACGGCGGGCTACAGCTTGCCGAAAAAGGCTGGCATGCCAGCCGAAGCCTTGGCGAAGGCTGGTGGAGCAGAAGAGAATCGAACTCTCGACCTCCGCATTGCGAACGCGGCGCTCTCCCAACTGAGCTACTGCCCCACCTGGACAGCCACGATCTTATACGGATATCGCCGGTGTAGAGCAAGCGGTTTCAGGCGTCTAGCAGGCAAAGCACAGGCAGATGCGACCCCACCTTCGCGGGATCTGCGTTGCATGGGGAGTCTGGGGTTGGGGTGGTTGCGGCAGGCGATGGCTCCGGCGGCCGGGCTATCGTGGGCCCTGCTCGCGCCGCGGCTTCTTCGCAATCGCGAATGAGGCGGTGAGCAGGGCGGCGCCGAGTATCGTCACAGCCGCCTGCTTCCAGCCGAAGCCGGAGTAATCGCCGAGGCGTATGGCATCTGCCGCCAGGCCGAAACAGATCAGCGCGATGCCGGCCACGGCGATGGGATTCTTTGAAAAGACTAGATTCAGCCCGCTCATATCGATCTCCTTTGTCTTGTGCCTCGAAATTCCTGACGAGAGATCCCATCGTGGAATGCGAGACGTGAAACTATATTCCTCGGCCTCAGCGCAGGCAATGGCTCCGAGCCGCCCGAGTCAGCAAAATACCGCATTAGAGTTTTTAGTGCGGCGAGGACTGATCTTTCACCGCTCGACGACCGATATAGGGATATGGCGCCGCACTCTCTCCAGGACGGTGCGGCGGTGATACCCAGGGACCGGGAGGTGACATCATGAACGAATTTTCCGTCGATTCACTGACTGAGGCCTTCGCGCTGCTCGAGAACGTCGAGATAGACGGCGGCGAAGTCATTCTGGATTCGAGCGGCGAGTATCTTTCTCTTGAAGGGTATCCGACGAGCAAGGTTCTCCAGATGCTCCCGAGAATCCAAACCATGACGCCCGAGATCAAGATGATCATCGAGCGAGGCTGGTAGGCCGGCAAGATCCGGATTCCGTGGTTTTTGACCCGCTGCTCGGAGTCGGCCACCGCGTCACTCAAACACGTCTAAGACCTAACCTGAACACAACCGATCTGAATTACAGATTCTGAATTACGAAAGCGCGCGCGAGACGACTTCGGAGAGTTGTTCGATGCGGTATGGCTTCTGGACGAATCCGACCATGCCTTCGTCCAGAATTTCCTGTGCCGCGCCGTCGCGACCATATCCGGTCGAGAGGACGGCTCTCAAGTCAGGCCGCAGTTCGCGCAGTTTACGGAAGCAGTCGCGCCCGCCCATGTTCGGCATGATCATGTCGATGATCGCCAAATCGATCTCGGCCAGGCTTTCGGCGTAATCCTCGACCGCCCGAAGCCCGTCCACTGCCGTCATGACGTCGTACCCGAGCATTTCAAGCATATCGGTCGCGAGATTGCGGATGACTTCCTCATCGTCGACGACAAGGATGCGGCCCTTGCCTTTGATCGGTTCGTGGGTGTCCGGCGCAGGGGCCGCATAGGAGCCACCGGCGGCGATCGGCAGGAAGATCTTGAACGCGGTGCCCTGGCCCGGCTCGCTGTAGAGATAAATCGAGCCACCGTGATTCTTGACGATGCCGTAGATCATGGCCAGGCCCATGCCGGTTCCCTTGCCGGGATCCTTGGTTGTGAAGAACGGCTCGAAGATACGATCTTGAATGTCTCGTGGGATGCCTTCGCCTGTATCACTCGTGGTGATCAAGACGTGTGGGCCTTCCGACGCCCCAGCGTGACGGCGGCAGAAACCCTCATCGAGAACGACGTCTTCGGTTCGGAACGTCAAGCGGCCGCCTTGGGGCATGGCATCGCGCGAGTTGACGGCAAGGTTGAGAAGAATTTGCTGGAGCTGAGCCGGGTCGCCGAGGACTTCAGGCCGTTGAGCTTCGAGCCGCTGCTCGATCTGGATGTTCTTATCGACTGTCCGGGTCAGGAGGCCGATGGCCTCGTGGATCAGATCATGCAGATTCAGCCGGACGTTCTGGTGTTTCCCCTTGCGGGCGAAGCCAAGAAGTTGGCTCGTGAGTTCGGCGGCTCGTCCGGCCGCGGTCTCGATCGTCGAGGCGGCTTTGAAGACCTTTTCGTCTTGGCCTTCATACCCGGCCTTGAGCATGCTGGCGTAACCCAGGATGCCCCCGAGGAGATTGTTGAAATCGTGCGCCACGCCACCGGCGAGCGTTCCGATGGCCTCCATCTTGTGAATGTGCTGGAGCTCACCCTCCAGCTTGATTCGCTCGGCTTCGGCCGCATTGCGTTCGGTCTGATCGCGCACGTTAAGCACCAGTCCGGTGACCTCACCGTCTTCGATCAGCGCCTTGCCCTGCGCGGCAACATCTCTCCACTTCCCGTCATTGTGGCGCAGGCGGAATTCCGAGCTCTCCGCAACGTGCGGATTCTCGACGATCTTGCCCGTCGTTTCGAGCAGCGTCGAATGGTCTTCGCCGTGGACATAATCTTCGAGCCGACGCCCGAGCGTCTGCTCGGGGCGATATCCGAACACGCGGCTAGCCGAAGGGCTGGCGTATCGAATCTCACCATCGGTCGCAAGGACCAGGATAACGTCTGAGCTATTCTGGATGAGTGAGCGAAAATAGGACTCGCTGCGCCGAAGGGCATGATCCGCCCGCCTGCGTTCGCTGATGTCCTGGAAGACCACCTGCACGGCTGGCTTTCCCTCGAAGGAGACCTGCATGCCCGAGATCTCCACATCGATCGTTTTGCCCTGGATCGATACGAGTTTGATTTCGATCGGGCTGCTCACAAGGCCCAATTCGAGAACATGCCGAACTCGCTGCATGACGATTTCACGCGAGGACGGATGCACGAGATCCAATATAGCCCGACCCATGAGTTCCTTGGGGGATGCCGCGCCGATAATTCGCGAGGCTGTCTCGTTCGCAAACTTCATGACGCCATCCTGATGGACAGCGATGGCCACCGGCGAAGCATCGACGAGGCACCGGTATCGATTCTCGCTCTCGCGCAACGCGGCTTCGGCTCGCATCCTTTCTTCCAACTCGTGCTCGGCCCCGAGTAGCGCCTCGGACATTTGTTGGTTCTGGCCTTCGAGTTTCTCACGCAGATGTTCCAGGTTCCGGTAGCTGACAAGGCGCGTGAAGTGAAGCATCAAGCCAACGATCGAACCGGCGAACATCAGGATGCTGAAAGCCGGAATCTGGGACGCGGGAATGACAAAGTTTGCGATCGCGGCCCAGCTCGCGCAAATGACGAAAGTGAGAAAGACGACCCAATAGCTCGATAGAAAAAGTCCGCCGACGGCGATGATCAGCAGCATTGTATTGCAGGTCTGCATAGGATCTCGAGGCAGGGCGAAGCTCGCCATGTTGGCAAACAATACGGCCAGCACGATGCAGGCGCCGGCCAGGTGGGAACGATTTGAAGGGATGAGGGATCGTTTGGACGCGGATCTGAGGCCAAGCAGCAAGACCAGGGTCGCGACATTGCAGCCGAATACGACGATCTGCGTCTCGGCCGGCTGCGTGTACCAGTCGAATACGACGAACGCGGAAAAAATTAATATCAAGCCCGTGCAAATTGGGAGCATCGAGCTCAGGAAAACCTGGTTCAGCTTGACCTGAGTCGCGGTATCGACGTGCGGAATAATCGACCGTCCGGACCGGTGTCGCGCCGGTTCGGCGTCCAGGGGCGCAAGGGCGCGCCGGGGGGCTGTTGTCTTTTCGCTCATCGATTTCTCTTCAGGCGCGATCACAGGCGAATCGGGAGCCCGCATAATCGGGTGCCGGCCTGGTCTACGCGATGGGGCGCGCTCCGATGCTCCGGGGCGCAACTCCCCTGCTGTATCTATCGGCAAAATACCCCATCCATCGTAGCGGCAAGTCGCGCATGCCGGAGCGGAGGCAAATGCCCGTGATTC
>JAJFLK010000443.1 GCA_021772735.1 Candidatus Sumerlaeota bacterium
GATGCGTTGAATCTTCTGGCCGAGGATCTCGCCATTTTGAGGGATCGTCAGGGGCCGACGATCATCACGCCGCATCCGGGCGAGGCGGGGCGATTGCTCGATTGCTCGACTGCGCAGGTCCAGGCCGATCGCCTCGGCGCGGCCCGGCGACTCTCAAGCGAGCTGAATTTGGTCGCCGTGCTTAAAGGAAGTCAGACGATCGTGGCGACGCCACACGGGCAACTCTATATCAACCCGACGGGCAATACGGGGTTGGCCAAGGGCGGCAGCGGCGATGTGCTCACCGGATTGATTGCCGGTCTTCTTGCTCAGGGTTGCGAGCCGGGAGTTGCGGCACGGCTGGGCGTTTTTATCCACGGGCTCGCGGCGGACCGCGCGGCCGATGAGCTCGGCGTGCGGGCCATGACGCCGCAAGACGTGATCGATGCACTGGGCAGGGCGTTCGTTTTTATCGAACGCGGGTAGGCGCGCCACGCAGCGGCGATGCCGGAACAATGAATTTCAAGTGACGCTTCACTCTTGAACGGTGGTCGTTCCTTTGCCGGCGCCGGCCCGCGCCCGAACCCTGGCCGCCGCGACGAACGACGCAAAAAGCGGATGCGGTTTGAGCGGCCGCGATTTGAGCTCCGGATGGAACTGGCAGCCGAGATACCACGGATGATCCGGTAGCTCGATGATCTCAACGAGTTTTGAATCGAGCGAGAGCCCCGCCAGCCGCAGCCCATGCTCTTCAAAGACCGGGCGATACTTGTTGTTGACCTCGTAACGATGGCGATGTCGTTCGTTGGTCTGCGAGCCGCCGTAGGCTCGCTCGGAAATACTTCCTTCGGCGAGTTTGCAGCTGTAAGAACCGAGCCTCATGGTCCCGCCCAGGCTGGTGATGGTTTTCTGGGTCGCCAGGAGGTCGATGACCGGATACTGAGTCTGGTCGTTGAACTCCATGCTGTTGGCGCGTTCGAGGTGGCAGATGTTTCGTGCGAATTCAATCAGCGCGCACTG
This sequence comes from Candidatus Sumerlaeota bacterium, assembly GCA_021772735.1. Lineage (GTDB taxonomy): Bacteria > Sumerlaeota > Sumerlaeia > MVZB01 > JAJFLK01 > JAJFLK01. Next base: position 1,000 of record JAJFLK010000443.1, read on the forward strand.
CATGCCCAGGCAAATGCCAAAGAATGGGATGAAGTTTTCGCGCGCGTGCCGGGCCGCAAGGATCTTGCCTTCGATCCCGCGCGTTCCGAATCCGCCCGGCACGAGAACCGCGTCGAGGTCCGTAAGTTTCTCGGCGACGTTCTCGGCGTCAATGTCCTCGGAGTCGATCCTGACGGTTTCGACCTTGACGTCATTGCCGATCGCCCCATGACGCAGAGCTTCGTAGATGCTCTTGTATGCGTCCTGTAGTTCGATGTATTTACCGACGACCCCGATGCGCACGGAATCGGTTGTCGCATCGACCCGGGCCATCATATCGCGCCAGGGTGACGTGTCGGTCACGCCTCGGGGCAGACCGAGAGATTTGACGACGGCCAGCTCAAGACCTTGCTCGGCCAGCATCAGGGGGATGCGATAAATGTCGTCTGCGTCGAGCGCCTCGAATACGCGATCCTGCGCGACGTTGCAGAACATCGCGATCTTCTGTTTGATGCCATCATCGAGCGAAGATTGCGTCCTGCACAGAAGGATGTCCGGGACGATGCCGATCTCGCGCAGCGCCTTAACGCTGTGCTGGCTGGGTTTGGTTTTTAGCTCTCCGGCGGCCTGGATGTAGGGCACGAGCGTGAGATGCATATAGAGGACGTTTTTGCGGCCGACGTCGTAAGGGAACTGGCGGATCGCTTCGAGGAACGGGAGCGATTCGATATCGCCGACGGTGCCGCCGATCTCCACGATGATGACATCGTAGGGCTCGATGTCTGCCACTCGGAGCACTCGACCCTTGATCTCGTCCGTAATGTGCGGGATGACCTGCACCGTTCCTCCAAGGAAGTCCCCCCGTCGCTCTTTGCTTATGACAGAAAAATAGACCTGCCCGGTCGTCACGTTGTTATTTCGCGTCATCGAGACATCGGTAAAACGCTCATAGTGGCCCAGGTCAAGATCGGTCTCCGCGCCGTCGTCGGTGACGTAAACCTCGCCGTGCTGAAACGGGCTCATCGTGCCCGGATCGACGTTCAGATACGGATCGAGCTTGAGCATCGTGACGTTGAGCCCGCGCAGTTTGAGCAGCGCGGCGAGCGACGCCGATGCGATGCCTTTGCCCAGCGAACTGACGACGCCTCCGGTGACAAAAATGAACTTAGTCATGCGTCCCGAATCCCCCTTGATTGCAACCTTTGATGATATTCAGCATGAACGATATCTGACGAACCTTCTTATTCTAGGCCTGGCGTTTCTCGGCCAGGCTCGCGTTGAGTCGTTCCAATTCTTCGGGTGTATCCACGCCGACGCTGTCCCATTCGGTTTCGACGACGCGAATGCCGACTCCGTTTTCCAAGAGTCTCATTTGCTCCAGGCTCTCGCGCTTCTCGATCGGCGTCTGCGGCCATGTGACGAATCGGCGCAGGACATCGGTTCGATATGCGTAAAGCCCCAGGTGCTTCATCCCCCATATGAATTCTGGTTCGTCGGTCTGGCCCTCGGAGAGCCGCGCCGCAGATGGAACCTGAGCGCGGGAAAAATAAAGCGCACGGCCGCGCGTATCGCACACGACTTTGACGACGTGGGGCGAATCGAAGTCCGCCTTGTCGCGGATGGCGATCATCGCCGTGGCGACGCCGCATTCGGGATCATCGGCCAGCGCGCGGACGCATTGATCGATGACCGCCGGATTGACGTCGGGCTCATCGCCCTGGAGATTCACGACGACATCGCAATCGCGCCCGGCAATGGCCTCGGCGATCCGGTCGCTTCCGGTCGCGCATTGGGCCGACGTCATGACGACCTCGGCTCCGGCCTCCCTGACGACGTCGGCGATCCGGTCGTCGTCAGTCGCGACCAGGAATTCATTCAATCCTGAAGCCTCGCGCGCGCGATCGACAACATGCAGCACAAGCGGACGCCCTGCGAGCAGCGCCAGCGGCTTGCCGGGGAACCGGGTCGATCCGTATCGCGCGGGGATAACGCCGATGACTTTCATCACTGCCCGTTCTTAGTCGATCACTTTGTTCAGGGGATATTCGATAATCCCGCGTGCCCCGGCCTTGCGCAGCGCCGGGATGAGCCACTTAACTTCGCTCTCGTCGATAATGGTTTCGATCGCCACGAAATGGCCGCCCGACAGAGGCGAGACCGTCGGCGAGGTAAGCGCCGGCAGGAGGTGGATGATCGACTTCTGACTTGAAGTCGGGACGTTCATCTTCAGGCCGACCTTGCCGTGAGCCGCAATCGCCGCTTCGAGCAGCAGCTTGATGTTCTCGATTTTCTCGCGCTTCCACTCGTCTTCCCACGCTGACTTGTTGGCGATCAGGATCGTTGTCGATTCCATAATCGTGTCGATAATCCGCAGGTGATTGGCCCGCAGGGAATTACCCGTCTCGGTCACCTCGACGATTGCGTCGACAAACTCCGGGGCTTTGACCTCGGTCGCACCCCAGGAGAATTCCACGTCTGCCTTGACCTTGTGCCTGCGCAGATATTTTTTTGTGATATTGACGACTTCAGTCGCGATGCGTTTGCCCTTCAACCCGCGGACGGATTTGATCGGACTTCCTTCGGGAACGGCGAGCACCCAGCGCACGGGCCGCATCAGGGCCTTGGCGTAAACCAGAGACGCGACCTTCTCGACCTTTGCCCCGGTCTCTTCGATCCAATCCAGGCCGCACAGCCCCGCGTCGAAATGCCCAAGTTCTGTATAATGCGCCATTTCCTGGGGGCGGATAAGCCGCGCCTCGATCTCCGGATCATCGCCGTTGACCAGATAAGATCGCGGCGGGACGGAGAAATTGAACCCCGCCTGCTTAAACAGCGAAAATGTCGTCGCCTGAATACTGCCCTTGGGCAACGCCAGGCGAAGTTTATTCGTCTGTGTTGAACTTTGTCGTTTGCGCTTGGTCAAAATGCTCCCTGTCCCTTCTCGATTACAAACATTACCGCCTCGGCGCCGGATCGTGAAAATCGCCGCGCGGTCGGCCGATGGAATCATGCCTCGCATAAAGCCGCGCGATCAGGCGCGCGGTTCGACCGCCGCCGTGCCGAAAATTCGTATCGGCGTGCCGACGGTCACGAGGTCGTAAAGCTCCTCGACATCTTCTTTGAGCATCCCGACGCAGCCGTTCGAAGCATATGTGCCGATCGTATCGGGCTCGATTGTTCCGTGTATCCCGAAGCTGGATCCCTTGAACCCTATCCAACGCGATCCGAGCTGGTTCTCCGCGTCGTTGGGCGGGAAATAGCGGCCTGTTTTCGGGTCGTTCCAGGCTGGATTCTTTTTCTTCACTCGTATCTTAAACTCCCCGACGGGCGTCAGGTAATCGACCCGTCCGGTGCGCACAGGATAATGCTTAAAGAATCGGCCATTATTGAGCAGTTGGAGCGAGTTATCCGTCTTGTTGACTTCGATCGAGAAATGGACGTCCGGAATCTTGATCCGTCGGCCGATCGAAAGCCGCCGGGGGTCATCGATTCGATTCACGGCCATGAGAAGACCCTCTGCGATCCCATGCTTGCGAGCCAGCGCATTGATCGTATCGCCGGAGGCAACCTCATAAATCAAGTCCCCGGCAACGGGGATCTCCGAGAACATGAGTGCCATGTTGCATTGGCCGAGCACATGCTCGATGTCGCGGATCAGCGGCGTCGAGGGGAAATCAGTTCGCAGAGTCGCGAGTTCTTCGCGAACCTCGGGCGTCGCCCCGGTCAGCGCGAGCCGGATGCGCGCCAGCCCGAGCCGTGCCGCGTCGGCGTTATGACCACTGACGCCCGAGTGCCTGATGACGGCCTCGAAGTGGGACTGCGCCGCCGATACATCCTCGCGCTTAATCGCCACCGAACCAAGATAGGCGTGGCACTCGGCCAGGCGTTCGGGTCCGGCCGATTCGCCCATCGCGATGATGCGCTCGGCCGTCGCGGTGGCTGCGGCCTCGTTCTTGCTGCCGTTCTGCGCCCGAAAACGAAGAATCAGAGCCTCGTTCAGCCAGGCCTCGGTGCCTTTGGCTGCGTCGATGTGTCCGGAGATCGCCTGTTCAGAACGCTCAAAATCGCCCTGGTCATGCAGGCTTCGACTCAGTTGGAAATCGTTGTCCAGTTTTCGTTCGCGCAATTCGAGCGAGAAATAGACGGCGGTTCCGCCGATCCCACCCAGTATTGCGGCGCCCAGAAGCAGACCGAAGATAAGTTTAAAGGTTTTCATCGCCTGGCGCTTCCGGAAGCAAGGGAACAGCGGGTATCGGAGGAATTGGAGGCGCGGTCAGAAGGGCCGCCGCCGAGGCGGAAAATAAAAAAATCCCGGCCTCGACACCGGGGGACAAGGTTAACGAAACCTTCAGCGACCGTCAAGCTGTCGTTCAGGCTAGAATTCACGGCAAATGCGCGCCGAAATTGAGGCGGATTCCGGCCGTGCAAAACGGGTTTCGCGGGTTACATCCCGGACGCACGAACCTTCTCGATTAACCTTCGAACTGCCTCCAACACGGTTGCCGGCCGTTCAATCTGTATGAAATGTCCACTCTCTTCGACGACAAGGAATTCGCACGTCGCAGACATCCCGGCCAGTTCTTCCTGCATGGATCGCCAGGTTCGCTCGGCCTCTTCGGCCGGGATGCCGGCGGGCCACGCCTCGGGCTTGCCACGTGCGAGCACCGCCATGGATATCCCTTCGCGAAGCGGTCCGGCGGCGCGAGCCTCTGCGGCGCTTTTCTCAAAGTTCAACGCCTCGTTGTAGACCGTTCGGTAGGCCGTTGAACGATACCCCAGCGCATTGGCGGCGAGTTGGATATCAGTGGGCAACCCCTTGGGCCCAAGGGGCGGAAACGCAAGGCGAGGAATTCCCAGGGGAGCCAGAATGCGAGCCGCCGAGAGTAGCTTCATTTGCCTCCGGTTGGATTCGCGGACTCCAGGAGGCAAGCGCGAGTAAAAATCTTCGTGCGTCGTGTCGATCAAGGCGAGACCGGCGACCTCATCTGGATGACGAGCTGCAAGAATCCGGACTTCAAGCCCCCCGAAAGAGTGGCCAACCAGCACGAAAGGTCCTTCCTCGCCGGCCTCGACAAGCAGAGCGTGAAGCTCGTCGGCGATGCGCCCGCTCGTCCTCGGCTCGGGGCCAGGGTCACTCCATCCGAGCCCGGCCCGATCGACAGAGCAAACCCGGGTCTTATTCGCCAGCTCGGATTGAATCCAGCTCCAGTCCAGCGAGGTTCCGACCGCGCCGGCGGCGAGAACTACCGTGGGGCGACCTTCCCCCAAACAGTTCAAATGGAGACGATGGCCGCCGACATCAATAAGTTTTCCGGGTGGCGGAAACTTGTGATTGGCGCGGGCGGTCGCGATCGCTTGAAACAGCAACCCTGCGACGATGAGGCCGAGTGTCGTTAGAATCACGCCGCTCATAATAAGAAAGCACGCTCGAACGATTTCATGGGGTCGTGGATCTAGATCAGGGGCTTGCTTGTCTAGCCGGGGACATCGTCTATACCTAATCTCCGCTTGGGTTGTGCGCGGTCAGGTGCCGGTTGTCGGAGAGTAGCCATATCGAACATCTCCCTGGGAAGCAACCCATAGCCGGGCTTTTTTAGAATCGGGCGTTCCCCCGGCTGTCCCGCAGTAGTGTGAAAAATGCTCCCTGAATTTTCATTGCGATCCGCACTCTGGTCGCAGTAGAGTCCGGGTCGATCTTTTGCTCGACGAGGTTGTTCGAGAGCAAAAGATGTGGATTTTCCGCGACGCGGGAAGCGCGCGGAATTACTCGTGTAGAATAGGAACCCGACCGATGGCAGTTTCATTTTCCGACCTCCCCGCCCTTCACAAGCCCTACAAGGCCGAAATCGCAGATGTGCTTGAGCAGGCGCTTACGCATGGCGAATTCGTCCTTGGATCGGCCCTTGGGAATTTCGAGCGCAATTTCGCCCGCGAAATCGGCACTTCGGCAGCTGTCGGGGTCGCCTCGGGCACCGATGCTCTCCTTCTCAGCCTCTACGCAATTGGCGTCGCCGCCGGCGACGAGGTGATTTGCCCCGCGCTTGGCTCCATGGCCATGGCGGAGGCCATCGTTCGTTCCGGAGCGTCGATCGTTTTCGTGGACGTCGGCCAGGATATGACGATCGATACCGAGGCCGTCCGCGCGGCCATCTCGGAGAAGACCAAAGTTATCCTCGCCGCCCACACGTTTGGCCTTGCCGCCGACGTCGTCGAGCTTTCCCAGATCGCCGCCGATTACGGCATCTATCTGATTGAAGACGTCACTCAGGCCGCCGGCGCGTCGGTCGACGGGCGCAACCTCGGGACGTACGGCATCTCGGGCGCCTTCAGTTTCTACCCGACCAGCACGCTTGGTTGCCTCGGCGACGGCGGCATGATCGTCACCGACAGCGAAGAGATGGCGCAGCGCGTCCGCCTTTATCGCAATCATGGCCAGACGCCGGATCAGGAATATGTCTACAGCGTAATTGGCTTTTGCAGTCGGCTCGATTCGCTCCAGGCCGCCTTCCTCGATCTGAAGCTCGAAAGTCTGCGCGAGGACAATGCGGACAGGGTAGCGAACGCGTCCTACTATGATGCGCACATCCCGAAGGAATTCTTCACGCTTCCCGAGTATCGCGAAGACGGATCGCACGTTTACTCGCAATACACGATTCAGCATCCGGCGCGCGACGAGGTCCGCAATTTCCTCTCCGAGCGTCAGATTGACACGCGCGTGTATCATCCCGTTCCGCTTCACCTCCAGCCGGCTCTTGAGTATCTGGGCTATCGCCCCGGTCATTTCCCGGTCTCCGAGACGCTGAGCGAGAACTCGCTTTCGCTTCCGATCCAACCGGGCCTGAGCCGGAGGTGCCTCGATGAGGTCGCGCACACGCTCGATCTGTATGCGAAGACTCACCCCGTCGCAGCGGCGACGACGTGATGTTCAGGCGTTCCGAGAGTTCGATTGTTTCGGCAAGTTATTTAAAGGCTCCGATTTCGGGGCCTTTATTTATGGTCGATTCGAAAGACGCCCGTTCCACTTTTCTTTTCGATGCACTACCTTGATCGGGTGCCCATGACGACCTCCGATCAATCCTTTATGCGCAACGCGCTCGCCCTGGCCGCGAGGGGCCGCGGACGCACGTCGCCCAATCCGATGGTTGGCGCTGTCATTGTCAAGTCCGGGCGGATTGTTGGCCGGGGCTATCACGTCCTGGCGGAGGCGGATCATGGCGAGATCGTCGCACTCACCGAGGCGGGCGAGCAGGCCCAGGGCGCGACGCTTTTCTGCACACTTGAGCCGTGCTGCCATTACGGAAAGACGGGGCCCTGCACTCGCGCGGTCATCGAGGCGGGCGTCAAACGAGTCATCATCGCTACCGTGGATACATCGACCAAGGTCGGCGGCAAGGGGATTGACGAATTGCGCGAGGCGGGCATCGAGGTTGAGGTCGGTTGCCTCGGGGCCGAAGCTCGCGCGCTGAACGAGCACTTCCATGTTTATCACGAAACCGGCCGACCCTTCGTGACGTTGAAATGGGCGATGACGCTGGACGGCCGCACGGGCACGGACTCGAACCACTCGCGCTGGATCAGCAGCGAGGGTTCACGCAAATACGTCCACCAGCTGCGGGCTGACCACGACGCAATTATGGTCGGCATCGGCACCGTTCTGGCCGATAACCCGATGCTCAACGTCCGGCTCAAAGACTATCCCGGGCCGCAACCCAAGCGCATCGTGATGGACGGAAAGTTATCCATCCCGCGCCGTTGCAGGATGCTTCGCGTCAAGGAAGGCGGGGAGGTTATCATCGTCACCACTGCCCAGGCTGGCGCAGAGCGCAGAGCGGCGCTCGAAGCCGAGGGCCACCGCGTCGTGGTCTTGCCCGGGAAGCGCCGGTTAATAGACGTCGAGGAATTGATGAGTTTTCTCTACGACGAGGAACTGCTCTCCGTTTTTTGTGAGGGCGGACGTCAGATTCACACCGCCCTGCTGCGCAGCGGCATGGTCGATAAGGTCGTCGGGTTCGTCTCGCCAAAGATTGTCGGCGGTGAGGCGCTGCGCTCTCCGGTCGAGGACCTCGGCATGGCAACGATGGATCAGGCCCTTGCCCTGAAACGTGTGCGCTGGCAGACGTTCGAGGAAGACGCCTGCATCGAGGGCTACCTGAGGGATATATAGAGAAAGCCCCGAGCATCTTGCCCGGGGCCTCGTCTTACTCTTTTATCGATTCGGATTTGAGCGCTCGTCTATTCCGATGCCTGCGCGGCGATTTCGGCGGGAGCCAACGCCGTTCGCGGTTTCTCGTCGTCATAGCTGTATGCCATCCAGCCGAACGCCATTTCGTCGTCTGTGGCCAAGCCGAAACCGACCGGCTGCGTCGGGTCGGGGTTGGCCGGATTGTCCGCAGAGTTATCGAACCACATCGTCACGTCGATCTTCGTGCCGGCCGGCAGGTGCTTCTCTTCGGCAAACTGATACGAATGCTGCCAATCGTAATCGTATGCGGGAACATCGAGCAGAAGCTCGGTCGATCCGTCTGGATACGTGGCTTCGTACTTCGCGGCTTTGCCCCGGAAGTGCATATGCGGAAGCATGCTGAGGAGGTGGATGGGGCGCTCGAAAGTGTCGGACATTTTCAGTTCGTAGTTTGGGTCACCGGCAGGAACCTCGAAATCCATTGTCCCGACTGGTGCGACGTGCGTCTCAAGAACTTCGGCATCTTTGGGATAAAAGAAGAGTCCGATCTTGGATTGATCCCACGATCCGGTGCCCTCGACGGCTTCCTTGTGATAGTGCATGCTGACGCCAAGAGTCATCCCTGTGGTCAGAAGGTAGCCGTGACCGTTTGTGGAGAGCGTTGGCTCGGCGCCCGGAGCAAGACCGCCGATCGTCCCTCCGACCCCGCCCGAACCCCGATCGCGTTTGATGCCTTTGCCGAACGGATAGATGACGATGTGATGAACGGATTCGCTGTCCGGAACGCACTCCATGCCGCGCAGCCAGCGATCTTCGGGCAACATTTCCGCAGTCAATTTGATGGGCACCATCGGCTGCCAATCGACAACGTCGTCAGCCACCCAGAGCGGCTCGGGTAGTTCAAGGACGAGGTCTGGCTCGCCGAGCCACCACTTCTTTTCTGAAATCTTAAGGGGCGGCGGAGCGTCCTCTGAGTTGCCTCGGGGTGAGCCGCTCCGGACCCAGGTCTCGATCTTGGATTTTTCCTCGTCGGTCAGGAAACGCTCGTTTTCGAAGACGCCGCGCTGGTGCTCGGCGGCGCTCCAGGGAGGCATCTCGCCCGATTGGACGACCTTGGCGATTGACTTGGCCCAGGGGCGGACTTCTTCAAACGTCATCAGCGGCATTGGCGCGACCATGCCGGCGAACCCGACTCGCAGGGGACGATGGCAGTTCTGGCAGTTGCCCTGCAGGATGGGAAGGATGTCTTTGGTGAACGTGACGCGTGCCGAGGCGTCGTCATCGGCCAGGGCGGGAGCCGGGGCGAGCAGGGCGGCGAAGAGAATCGCGATCCCTGCCAGCGATGCGGCCGACCATCGGGCCGAGAATCCGAACCAAAATGCAGATGCCTTCATGTTCGTGTCCCCTCTGATTCAAGCTTGCGGTCTGTGACCAATAGCTGACCAGAGGCGCGACGAACTTCCGTCCACAGACGATGTCCGCACGGGTGCACTCCCATCAGCGTGCAAGCCAGTTTGATGAAAATCCGCGAATAGATGCAAGTGTAAATATGGCGGGGGCGTCATTTTGGGAGACCTGGAGGGCGAGTCCGATAGAGGGGGGCGCACTGCAGGCTGCGATCGCCCCACACTGATTAAATCCATTTTCCGTTTTGCATCCACTTTTCATTCTCTCCGCGAGTTTAGCTCGCGGCTGTGTCGGCCCGGGCAGAGCCCAAGTTGATTTTCCTTCGGTGTCGGGAACTTCTCGGGCCTCGCGTTCGTTGTACTAGGGTAACGGGGGGGAAGTGGAATGTCCGCGTGCGATTCTCCTCCGAGAAATTCCCAGGCGAAGTGAGGACAGGTAAGTCATGCTTGAGTACGTCTCAGGCTCCGGGGTGCGCCCCGGGGCCACAGTGTGTGCGGCCTTTATGGCCATCTTGATGTGGGGCAGCCTGCCTACGGCGGGCTTGAGCGAGGTGATCAACGTCAAATTGCACGATCCGCTGGTTGGCGGCGAGGACATAAGAGCCGTCAGAGTCAGCCCGGATTCCACCTACGTCATAGATAGAGCCGATCTAAGTGCGCCGCTGGGCATGGGTCTATTTAGAGCCCTTCCGAAGGTCGGGAATTCAGTGAAGATTATCGATGGCGTCGTCGGACGCTATCTTATCACAGGAGATAGTCAGTCAGTGGTGTATGCGATGGAATCGGAAGTCCCGAACCGGGATGACGTGCTCATAACTCCGCTCTTGGGCGGGCCGAGTCGCAAGTTGAACACGGTTCCCAAATTGGTTAACGGCCCACCCCCCATATTGATTACGCCGGACGACCAGCGCCTGATCTTCTGGGGGACACCGCCGAGCGCCTCGGTGCCCGAGGAGCTGTATTCCGTGCCTCTGGCGTCCGGGACTGAGGTGAAAATTAGCGGCCCCCTGGTGGCTGGCGGGCGAGGGGTGAGG
>JAJFLK010000444.1 GCA_021772735.1 Candidatus Sumerlaeota bacterium
CTCTACCCGATCTACATTCCGCAGCCGCCGACGCCTCCGAGCATCGTGCCTCCGACGGCTGCGGGCTGGGAACCGTTCAGTGGCGGAGACGCAGAAGTAGCGCGCAGAGGCGGCGGCCAGGGGCGCGCCGGGTCGATTGCTGATTTCGGACCCGTTCGCTAGTGAGATAGTCTTGTAAGAAGCTGCCTTGAGAGCGGTTACAAGCTTGAGGTGGTTAGGATCGGCGCGAGGGCGCTCTTTTGCGATCAACTGGCATAATTGAGGTTTGACCAGAGGGGAATGCTCGTGCCGCCCCGAACCTCCCATGTGAAGGTAGCACCCCGGACAGACGGCAGATGCCGGCGATTAGGGAGCGAAAGAAGTAAGAAGGAAAGATGGCGCTGAATCCCGATGACGTCGGCGAGCTGAACAAGCTGATGAGGAGTCAGCTTGAAGTGTGGATGCACATCAAGCTTGCGATCCAGAAGGCGTTTGGCAAGACTCCGATCACGCGTGACCATGAGAACGCGTTCCTCAAACTCAAGAGTGATCTGTCTCGGCTTTACCGAGTCGTTTCAGAAAAAGTGCCGAAGGAGCTCCAGTTCGAAGGCGACGACATGATCGACCTGATGAAGGGCGTCACGACGATGGCGTATCTCAATGCGCTGCCGCTGACCGAGAAGCAGAATATTCTGAACAAATGGCACCGAATTTATGTTTTGATGAGCCGGACGTTCGGATCGCTTGAAGTGATGAGTGATGGATATTACCCGCGCCTGCACCGGGCGCTTCTCAAGCCCGATCAGGGCAGGGGAAAAGGCAAAAAACGAGGCAAGAAAAAGAAGAAACGCTGAAAGGGGCTTGAGGGAATGACAAACGGCACAGTCATAACGGCCGGCATACCGGGCCGCCGCCGAGGACGGGCGGTTGGATCCGTGATAGCCAGAACGCTGACCCTCGGGGCCTTGATGGTCTCGCTCGCGGGGCTCACAGGCTGCAGTAAGATGCTGGCGAACTTTTCGCTCAAGCAGGCGGGCACCCGCCTGGACGAGGCCAAGACCCACGAAGCAGACAAGTTCGCCCAGGATGACCTGACAAAGACTCAGGATTTAATCAACAAAGCCCAGAACGAAATCAATACCGAGCAGCATGGGCAGGCACGCCAGACCGCAAAGCAGGCGGCCACAGCAGCCAAGGACCTGCTCGAGCGGACGAAGACGCAGCGGGCAAATTTTCTGAAGACCGAGTCCAACAAATGGCTCGGATACATGGATAAGAACGACGGACGAGCGGTAAACCCCAACCTCTACGAATCGGTTCTCGCGTCGATTGCCGACGGCCAGGCCGCGCACGAGAAGCAAAACTGGGATAACGCGATAGAGTCGTTCTTCAAATCGGTCGAGGACGCGGAATTTCTGCTTGAAAACCTGAAGAACGAGGCGCAGCACGGCCTGGACGATATGGAAAAGCTCCGCGCGGCGCTGAGCGCCGAAGGCGCAGAGGAGCACTACCCCGAATCCCTGATCGAGATCGAAGATTCACGGTCTCGAATCGAGAACCTGATCGTCGACCAGTACGATTACCGGACGGCAATCACGTTGCATAATCAGGCTCTGCAGCTTGCTCAGGCCGGCATCGTGAAGACGAAAGAGATCAAGAGCGACAAGCTTCTGCGCCAGATTGAATCCCGCCTGAGCACGGCGGTTCAGATCGGAGCGGAAATCTTCGCTCCCCGGACGCTGGAGAACATGACGCGGGATTTCGAAGATCTCCTCAAACAGTTCTACGAGCAGAAGTTTGACACGGTGCTCACAAGCGGACCGAAACTTCTCCCCAGAGCGGAGAATCTGATCCTTGAAACTCAGCGCGAATCCGCCAAGGACAAGTTGAAATCGGTGGATAAGGCGATCGCAGGCTTGATCGAAGGCAAGGCCAAGACCTACCTGCCCGGCCGCGTGGAGCAAATGGAGCAGATGGGAGAACAGGCTCGGGTGCTCTTCGACGAAGAGAACTACACTGAGACCGAATCGGTCGCTTTGGGAGCGCTGGAAGAAGAGAAGAAAGTCATCGACGAATTCGATGCGTTCTCACAGGAAGAGATCGCCAACGCCTGGGCAAAACTGACCATTGCTGAAAGCGTTTTCACAACGATGGAGGACATCTTCGCCAAGCGGGCTCCGGGCGCCGTCACCGGAGATGACGAAGCACTTGAGAACATTAAACTGAGCTTGAGAGAAGAGCTGCGGGCCAAAATTCGTAATTCGCGGCTTGAGCTCGGCATCGCGCAACTTCGCAAGGATGACAAGGTCTTCCATCAGGCAGTTGAGGTCTCGCGCGATGTCGTCGCTGAGTCGAACGAGATCGTCCAGGAAACCTTCCATGTAGTCGCGCATAACGCCGTCCAGGAAATCTCCAACGAATTAACCCGATATGAACGCGAGGGCGGACGCGAGTATGCCGGCCATGAACTGGACAAGACGATCGCTCTGTTGGGCGATACGCGCGGCCTGATCAAGGATACGGATTACCGAGAAGCCGCCGAGCGCGCGGCGGAAACCAAGGCCCAGCTTGAGATTCTTGCCCAGGAGCTTGAGCGCGTCGCCAAGACTAAACTCGACGTCGCGCGCGAGCGGCTCGATGTCGCGCGTAAGTATCGTGCAGGTGACTTCGAGGAGGATACGATTCAACGCGTCGAAGCGTTGATCGATCTGGCCGAAACGAATCTGGGGGATGAAGAAATCCGGCAGGCGATCTCCGAGGCGGAGAACGCCATGGACATGGCTGACGTCGCCGGCTCGAATGCGCTGGAGCAATGGGTCATGGAAGAGCTTCGGCGCACAGACACGACGCTCACGCGCGCCGAGGCCGCCGAAACCGAGCGCTACGCGCCTGCGATGCTTGACGACGCAGTCAATCTTCGCCGCAATGCACAATCTCTTTACGATGCGGGCAATATGATCGAGGCCCAGGCCGTGGCGAGCGATGCCGCGTTGACAGCACAGAACGCGCTCTACGCGCAGATCATAACAGCCGAAGATGAGATCGCTCTTGCCAAGCAATCCGAGGGCTGGGAATACGAAACTGAACGTCTGGCCTCGGCGATCTTTCATGCCAAATGGGCCCGGGAATTTATGGACAAGGGCGATTACGATCGCTCTCAGCAGAACGCACGCCAGTCGATCACGACCGCCCGCAACGTCACGCAGAATGCGCGCAACGCGGCCTTCAGCACGAGATTGGCCAGTCTGAAAGAGAAGATCACGATCGCCGAAACCAAGGGGCCGGGATACTACCAGGTAGCCGATCTGTCGCGTCTGATCGGTTCGGTTCAGGTGTTGCAATCCGAATTCGAGCCCGAAAGATTTGAGAACGCCCGCGAAGAGATCTCACGGCTTGAGGTTCAACTCGAAGGGCTCATGGAGACCACGCCGTCGGTGCTGCGCGATGTTCTGGACAATCTGACGGCGAAGTTGAACGAGCTTGAAGACCGCGCGGCGCAGACGCACTACCCCGACCTGGTTGCCCTGGCAAATCAGAAAATCCGCTTCGCGCAGATCGATTTCAAGAACGAGAAGTTCCGCAACAGCTACATGAACGTCAGAGACGGTGTCACGATCCTCAACGAGATCGAGCTCGGACTTGACGAGCGAGTTTACGACCGGCAGCTGGCCAAGCTGTTCACCGGATTGTCAGACACGCTTCGAGGGTTCAGCCCCGTCCTGAATATGGGCACTCCGGTGCTGATGAAGATGATCGAGGGCCCCACGGGGCGCAATCAGGCGCTTCACATTCTCTCGGCGAGCGATCCCGGCGAGTTCCGTCAAGAAATAAGCGATCTCCTCTTCCAGGCGGATCAGCTCAAGGTGCCGACATCTCGCGGTTCCGTTCACACGGCCGCGCTGGACGTTTTCGAGCAGACGCGCAAGGCGGCTCTCGGGTTCGAGCAGCTGCTGATCATCGATCAGTATTCAATTCAGGATGCGAGAAAGATCATCAGCTCGGCATACTTGAGAATTCGTTCGGCACGGACACTCCAAAGAGAGCTTCAGCAACAGTTGGATACGACATCGGGACCCGCAAAGACTGGTGGCATCCGCCGTGCGATCGAATTCAGGTAAGCGCGTTAAGTAGAGAGGGCAGGCGCGCTGGCGCTGCACTGGGTCAAAATGGGCTTTTTGGCGAACATATTCACGCAGAAGTATTTCGTCTATTGGGTCGAAATCCTGGTCATCCTCGGGATCGTGATCTTTATCCTCTACATTTCGCACTCGCTTAATTTATTCAAGCGCGACTAGGCGCGCGACCTGACTACAAGGGCTTAGACATCCGGCGCGAGACGCTCCGAGACCGAAGTCAAACTTCGGCGACGTAAGAAGAATTATGGGCAAGGCAAGAAAATCAACGGACAGGAAACATGATAAGGTCAAGCTGACGAAGCAGCAGCAGCAAAACGTCGCCCAGATGATCAGCCTGGAAAATCGAATTTCAGTCTGTCGAGATTTTATCGGATTGTGGTCCCGTTTCTTCAAGTTTTTCGCCGAGGAACTTCACGATCAGGAGATCAAGCCTGAAGAAGAAAAGGCCTTCTTCCAGACGGTGACCATGCTTGCCCGCAAGCACTTCTTGTTTACCGAGCTGATGGATGATGCCTTTGATGAAGGCGATAAGGTCATCGATGTTCTGGCGCAGACGGTCAGCCTGACTCATATCAAAAACATGGATGAAGGCACGCTGTCGAAGCTGGAGCTGGACTGGCACACCATATTCCTGAATATGAATCAGACACTGGGACGGCTGGTCCGGCGAATGCCCGGCGGTCTGAAGCTCAACGAGGCTCTCAAGCAGGCTACTGAGAAGGCGAAGGAGGCCAAGGCCGGAGGCGGGACCAAGCCGAGCGGTTTTCTTTCGCGCATGCGCAAGCCCAAAAGCTGACGTCTGATGATGACGACAACGCCCAGCGCAATCGTCGAGATCAATTCAACCGAGACAGGGTGATGCGAACCTATCACCACTCCGAGACCACCCGCTTCTCTAACCGGGAAGAACTCGAATCGCTCCTGGCAAGCGAGCTGGACTCCGAATCGAATGCCTTCGAAGGCGCAGACCTGCGCGGACTCGATCTGAGCGGCATGGACCTGCGTGGCATCAACCTGGCCGGGGCAAACATGACCGGGTGCGCCTTGAGGGGCGCGAACCTGGAAGGCGCTGATCTGCGCCGCTCTCGCCTGGATCACGCGGAGCTCCAAGGTGCGAACCTGCGCGGCGTCAAGGCCGAGTTCGCCGTTTTCGGATGTGCGCAGATGGAAGGGGCCAATTTTTCGAACGCGGACCTTCGACGGGCGAATCTCGTCGGCGTTTCGGCTCGAAACGTCAACTTCTCTGGCGCGGATCTCTATTACGCCCGCACGGGCGGCGGCGATTTCCGCGATTCGAACTTTACCGATGCCAACATTCAACGCGCCGTTTTTCGCGCTGCGGACCTGACGGGCTGCGACCTCGGCACGGCCACTGGCACGCCGGGACTGGATCGGGCGAAACTCTGAAGTGCGCGGAATTCGGCGCGCCGGCCGGGTGGTTCGCGCTCGAAGATCAGGCGGCGGACTAGAATCCATATCGGGGGCGCGACACGGCACGGCGAGTGGTCATGATTATTAAGTCTTTCGTATTCGATGCAGGCCCTCTGGAGGTCAATCAAGTCTTGATGGCCGACGAGCAGACCGGCGAAGGCCTGATGGTTGATGCCGGTGTTTTCCACAATTCAGTCATCGAATTCGCCGCCGACCAGGGGATCAAAGTATCCAAAATTCTGATCACACACATGCACGCCGATCACGTCGCGGCGCTGGCTGATTACGCCAAAGCCTGGGATGCGTCCGTTGTCGCGCCTGCGCCTGTGTCCGCGGCGCCCGGCGCGCGGATCGTTGGCGAAGGCGATACGGTCCAGGCGGGCCCTTTCGAGTTTGAAATCTTCCAGACCTCGGGGCACACGCCGGAATCGATCTCGTATTACTGCAAGGACCAGAGCCTCTGCTTCGTCGGTGACGCGATCTTTGCCGGGGCGGTCGGCGGGACGCCGCTCGACGAATTGCACGCAGAACAGATCGGCCATCTTCAGCGCACGATCATGACACTGCCGCCGGAGACGGAATTGTTCTCGGGCCATGGACCGCTGACGACGGTGGAAATCGAGAAAGCGGCTAACCCGTTTCTCCAACCGGGATTCACTCGCCTCCCCTGACCGCATCCTTATGTCGGCGAGGAGATCGGCCTCGCGAGCCGCGAAGTCTGATAGAAACGTATGCACAGATGATTCGTGTGAATTTTGTTTGCCTTGGGAATATCTGCCGCTCGCCGACCGGCGAGGCCGTCCTGCGCTCCATGATCGCCGAGCGAGATTTGGGCCGCGAGATCGAAATCGATTCGTCGGGGATCATCGGCTATCACGCCGGGAATCCGGCCGACCCGAGGATGACGCTCGCCGCGCAAGGCCGAGGCTACAACTTGACCAGCATCGCGCGCCAGGTGACTCGCAGGGATTTCGAAGCATTTGATCTCCTGATCGCAATGGACCGTGAGGTCGAAGCATCCCTGCGCGAAATGGCGCAGAACGATGACGCATTGAAAAGAATCCGCCTGATGGGCGCCTACCATCCTGATGTCGATGTGCGCGATATTCCAGACCCGTACTATGGTGGCGGCTCTGAAGGATTCGATCTCGTGATCGATCTGATCGAAACCGCTTGTGCTGAGCTGCTCGCCGAGATCGTGCGCGAGCACGGATTGAAGTCGAGCGGCAAAGACGGCAAGGGCGAGTGATCGGCGGGGAATCCCCGACGTACGGACCTGCCGCAATCAAATGGATGCCACGCTCCAGCACGAAATCGAGGAGGCCATGGCCGAGAACCTCGGCAACGGAGTCCGTATCGTTGCCACGCGCGCGGTCGGCGGCGGTTGCGTCAATTCGTGCGAGGTGATCAAGACCGACGGTGGTGAAACATTTTTCGTCAAATCCAACGCTGCTGTTGCCGATGACTTTTTTACCCGGGAAGCCGAGGGGCTTCTCGCTATCGCGGCAACCGGATTGCTGCGCGCACCGAAACCGATCGTCGCCGGCGGCGGTCCTCGCGGCGAGGACGCAAGGTGCCCTCAATTCCTTATTATGGAGTATCTTGAATCGGCCCGGCCCTGCGAGGACTTCGATGAGAAAATGGGCCGGGGCCTCGCCGGAATGCATCGCGCAACGGCCGAGCGATTCGGCTTCGAAACGGATAATTATATCGGCGCGACCGAACAGCCGAATGCGCAGCACGAGAACTGGCCGGAATTCTTTGCGACCCGGCGCCTGGGCCATCAGCTCGATGTCGCGCGCAGACGAGGATACGCGACGGCGGAACTGGAGAAGGGAATCGAGTTGCTGACCGCAAGGCTTCCCGACCTGCTTGGAGGCCATGCGCCTCTCCCCTCGCTTCTCCACGGCGATCTGTGGGGCGGGAATTTCATGGTCGGCCCCGAAGGCGAGCCGGTCCTGATCGACCCGGCGGTCTATTACGGCGACCGCGAGGCCGATCTGGCGATGACCCAACTATTCGGACGATTTGAGTCTGCGTTCTATTCGGCGTATGAAGAGACTTGGCCGCTGGAGGCGGGGTACGAGGAGCGGCGGGACATCTACAACCTTTACCACCTGATGAATCACATGAACCTATTTGGCTTGAGCTACATGAGCGGCGTCATGAACATTGTGCGGAGATACACATGACCGAATCGAAACCAGTCCCGGCAGCACCGGCGAAATTCAAACGTTATCCGCTGCTACTCGCGCCGTTTTTTTCTCCCCGGCCCTGGGGCGGCGATTTGCTGCGGACGCGTTTGGGAAAGGATGCGCCGCAGGGAGAGAAGATCGGCGAGGCCTGGGAACTTTCGGATCATCCCAATGGTCCAACGAGCATCGCGAACGGCCCCTATGAAGGCTGCCTGTTCGGCGATCTTTTCAAAACACATGGCCCGAAGATGTGTGCGACCACGAATGCCCCCGGGCGGTTTCCGCTGCTTGTCAAGTATCTGGACGCCCAGGGCGATCTTTCGATCCAGGTGC
>JAJFLK010000445.1 GCA_021772735.1 Candidatus Sumerlaeota bacterium
TCAGGCCTGATCTCCATATCCACGCCGAACTTGAGCGCGAAGATCACGCCCTGGACCAACAGCATGATGAACAGCACCGCGCCGAAGCGGCGATACGGCTGCGTTACGATCGGCATCTCGCCCTGATCTCTCAGGTTCAAAAGCATGATGACGAAAACGAAGAGCACCATGATCGCCCCGGCGTAGACCATGAGTTGAAGCACAAAGGCCAGTTGCGCGTTGATGAGCAGATAGATGATCGAGATCGCCACCATCGTCGTGACCAGATACAGAGCGCTGAATACCGCGTGGCGCGAGAAAACGACCATCAAGGCAGCGACGACCGTCAACGCGAAGAGGAAGATGTAGATCGTTTCAACCATGGTTCAATCGGGTTAATCAGCTCAGAGGGGGAAATTCACGATCAGATCCGGCGGCGTGCCGAACCCCTTGTCGGCCGTATCGAGCATGTCGTTCTTATTGAGGACGAACGCACGACGGCTGTAATTGGCCAGTTCGAATTCTGGACCCATAACGATGGCATCCTCGGGGCAGGCCTCCTCGCAGAAGCCGCACCAGATGCAGCGCAAAAGGTGAATCTGGTAGACCTCCGAGTATCGCTCACCGGCCGAGACCGGGGCCGCCGGATCGTTTTCGCGCGCTTCGAGGTAGATCGCTTCGGGCGGGCAGGCCGCCGCGCACAATGCACACCCGACGCACCGCTCCAGACCGTTCTCGTATCGCTGCAGGATGTGCCGCCCGCGAAAGATCGGCGATTGGGGACGCTTGACCTCAGGGTACTCGACCGTCACGCGCGGCTTGAAGATGTGCCGAAACGTGATGAGCATGCCCTTGGCGAAATCAGCTAACATGTCCCAACGCCCTCCTTTTCGCGGCGTTCGCGATCGCGTCCAGCCCGACGATCTGGGCTATCCCCGCGACGAACAAAGCCCCGGTCTGGACTGCGGGCTGATCGGGCGCAAACGCAACGATCCCGGCCGTGAGCATGATGTTCACGACGCCGAGCGGGAAGAAGACCTTCCAGCTCAGGTTCATCATCTGGTCGTATCGCAGGCGCGGGAACGTCGCGCGAATCCAGACGAACAGGAAAAACAATGCGATGATCTTGCCGCCGAGCCAAAAGACCCCGAATGCGGCGGCGATCCACTGATTCACTTCGATGCCGAGCAAAGCAGGATCGATCGGCCCGTGGAAGCCGCCAAGGAAAAGCGTGGAGATGACGGCCGAGAACGTGAAGATGTTCATGTATTCGGCCATGAAGAACATCGCGAAACGCATCGAGCTGTATTCGGTGTGAAACCCCGCGCCGAGTTCGGATTCGCCCTCGGGCAGGTCGAAGGGCAGGCGATTGGTCTCGCCGAATCCGGCGACGAGGAACATCAAGAAACCCATCGGCTGCTTGACGACGTTCCAGTTCCAGAATCCCCCGGCCTGAGAATCCACAAGCGCGTTAATCTCGAACGACCCGACCAGCAACAATACGCCGACCAACCCGAGGCTGAGCGCAAGCTCGTAACTGATGAGCTGGGCGGTCGATCGGATGCCGCCGAGCAGGGAATACTTATTGTTCGACGACCATCCGGCCAGGACGATCCCGTAAACGCCGATCGAGGTCGCGGCGAAATAAAACAAAATCCCCACCGAGATGCCGTCGGCCAAGCCCAGAGAGATCGTGTGCGCGATGCCATCGATGGTTACCTGGATCGGCGGGCCCCAGGGGATGATCGTAACCGAAAGCATCGCCGGCACCAGTGCGAGCAGAGGGGCAAGGATGAAGATGGGCTTGACGGCCCCGGGCGGAATGAAATCTTCTTTCAAAAGCAGTTTGATGCCATCGACGAGCGTCTGAAGAATGCCCCACGGCCCCACACGGTTCGGCCCGGGCCGCTGTTGGATAAATCCGATCAGCTTGCGCTCGAAAAGCACCAGCACCGGCACCGAGCCGACAAGAACGACGAAGATGATCGCCACCTTAACGAGCGGAATCGTCAGGTAAACCAACGTCGGATCGGAGAGGAGCCAATCGATCAGCTTCATGCCTCGCCTCCGGTGGCCCTGGCGATCGCGATCTGCGGCAGCCCGGCGACATCCGCGTCGCCCGAACCCATGCGCAGGCGAATCGCGTTTGCGCCCGCCCGAGCAATGCCGCGCGGGAGAGTTTCGTTAAGGCAAACGACGGGCGGCGGGCCGACAGCGCCGGGGGCGCCCTGAATGTTGACTCGATCGCCTTTCCCGACGCCCAGATCGCGCGCGTCTTCGGGATTGAGCTGGATCGAAGCCTCGGGCCGAAGCTCCGCGAACTCGGTCGAATACGCGCCGAGGTGATCGGCGCCCTGGATGGCGTAGAACCACACGAGCGCGAGCTTGCCCTCGCCAACAGGCCGCGCAAGCGACGTCCCGGCTTTGAGCTCGGGCCGGTCGGTGAACCGCACCTTGAACGTCGGCCTCTCGGCCTTGCCAAAGACGGATTGTGGCCGCTGGGGCGATTCGCGTCCGGGGCCTTCGAGCCGCAGATCGACGAGCCGGAAGGGCCGGGCCGGTGCGATCGAAACCAGCAGTTCGCTGAAAATTTCGCCGACGCTTCGATACGTCGTGGCCGAACCCAGGCGCTCGTCCAATGTCTGGATAATGCGCCAGTCTTCCTGCGCGTCCCCGGGAGGCTGATTGCCCCGCACGAGGCTGAGCATCTCGCCGTCGGCGCCGACGATGGAGCCTTCGGTCTCGAAGGGGAACGCGCCGGGCAGGACGACCGTCGCCGCTTGCGTAATCCACGAGGGGAATACGTCAATGACGATCACATTGGGTGTCGCCTCAATGGCCTTCTCGATCAATTCGCGCTGAGGGTGATAGATCAGATCGTCGCATCGGTGCAGAAGCAAGGTGGTGATCTCGCCACGCGCCGCCGCGCGCAGGATCGAGGGAGCCGTCGGGCCGGGCTCGGACGAGGCGTCCAGTGTGCCCCAGAATTCGGCCAGGCGATTGCGCTCGGTCTCGCCCCTGATCGATCCGCCGGGCAACCGATCGCTCTGTGCCCCGCACGCCATCGCGCCCTTGGCGTTGCGCGCCTGGACGACCGGCAGGAAATCCCACGCCTCGCCCAGTTCGCGCGCCAGATCCAGCACGGCTGGGACGAGTTCTGCGTTGAACACGCCACCGGCCGTATCGAGCCCGAGGATGATCAGGCCCGAAGATGCGGCCTTGAAAATCTGTGCCAGCTCGCGCAGCTCGGAGACCGCCGCGCCGCCGCCACGCAACGCATCGAGGAGCCCCCGGACAACCGCGCCCAGCTCGCCGGGTCTTTCTACTGCGGCGATCTCGGCCTGATCCGAAAGCCAGCCATCCAGCGCACTGTCCAGAACGATCAGTTTCGTCTTGCCGCATCGGGCCGCTTCCTTGACGCGCAAGCCGATGACCGGCGTCGAATCGCGAAGAGCGGCATTGACCACCAGCGTCACGTCGTATTCGCCCACGTCGAGCTTGTCCAGATCACCATCGGAAGCGTTGAGGGCAGCGCCGGCCATCTGCGCGGCGGCGTCCGAAATGAAAGCCGTGCGCCAATCGATCTGATTCGTGCCAAGCGTGGATCGCGCCATACGCGAGAGCAGGTAATACTCCTCGTTCGTCGCGCGCGGCCCGGCGAGGATCGCGACCTTGTCGGGGCCCTGATCGGCTGCCTCACGCAGAGCGCCGGTCGCCGCGTCAAGCGCGTCGTCCCAGGTCGAGACAACCATGGATTCGTCCCGGCGCCTCAGCGCCGTCGTCAGCCGATCCTCGTGATTCGCGAAGTAATTACCGAAGCGCCCCTCGTTGCAGATGAACTTCTCGGTGTCTTCATCGATCGTGAAGTGGCCGTCCGGTTCCCGACGTCCCGGCGGAGTTGTGCGCATGATCTTTCCATCGCGCAGCCAGGTGGTGGTCTCGCAACCGGCCGAGCACAGCATGCACGTCGAGACGACCTGCTGAAGTTCCCACGCCCGCGCCTTGAAACGGTATGGCTTCGAAGTCAGGCAACCAACCGGGCAGATGTCGATGATGTTGCCCGAAAAAATATTTGCGACCGGCCCATCGCCGAACGTGCCGATGTAATTGCGATTGCCCCGGCCGTAGATCGCTAGCGAATGCTCATCGCCGACCTCATCCATAAACCGCACGCAACGGGTACAGAGGATGCAGCGGTTACGTTCGATGTCGATCAGCGGATCGAACTGCGGCTTTTCGAACCGGCGGCGCTCGTCGACGACCCGCGCCGTGCCGATGCCGTAATCCATGCTGTAACGCTGGAGCATGCACTCGCCTCCACGATCGCATATCGGACAATCCAGCGGATGGTTAACGAGCAGGAATTCCATCATCCCCTCGCGACAGCTCGTGACCAGGTCGCTCTCGGTTTTGATCTTCAGCCCGTCGGTGCAGGTCATATTGCACGAGATCCCGGGCCGGGGGTTGCCCTCCATCTCGACCATGCACAGCCGGCAATTGCCCGCGACCGTTAGCTTCGGATGCCAGCAGTAATGCGGGACAGGGATGTCGTCGCCGAGCAGCGCCGCAAGCAGGTTTTTGCCCTTGGGATAATGATGCTCCACGCCGTTGACAGTGACGGTCACCATTTCGACGACGGGCTCAAGCGTTTTGCTTTCCATGCTTCGTTATCTTCGGGATCGAACCCCGATTTTCTCCTCGCCTAAGCGAACTCCGTATACTTCTTCTCGAACGGACAGCACTTGCCGTCGATGTGCGCCTGGAATTCTTCTCTGAACCGGGGGATCGTCCGCACCAGGCTCCCGGTCGCGAACTCGCCCAGCGCGCAAATAGAACGCCCGGCGATGTTCTTGCAAATATTTTCGAGCAATTCGATCTCGCCCGGCTCGCCCTGCCCGCGTTCGAGCCGAGTCAGGATCTTATACATCCAGCCCGTCCCCTCGCGGCACGGCGTGCACTGCCCGCACGATTCATCCCAGTAGAAGTGCATCAGGTTCAGCGCCGCCCAGGTCATGCAAATCGTCTCGTCCATGACGACGATCCCCGTGGAGCCAAGGAACGTGCCGTATTCGCGCGGACCCTCGTAGTCCATGACACAACCGAGCTCGTCTTCGAAAAGCATCGGCACGGAAGTGCCGCCCGGTGTGCAGGCCTTGAACTTGTTGCCGTCGCGGATGCCGCCGCCGAATTTCTCTTCGTATAAAAGATCGCGCAGCGTCACGCCCAGAGGCGCTTCGTAATTGCCCGGCTTGCGCACGCAGCCGCTGATCGAATAGACCTTCGGCCCCGGAGATTTCTCCGTTCCGATCGATTTGAACCACTCAACGCCCTTTTGAAATACGAGCGACACACACGCCAGAGTCTCGACGTTGTTGATGACCGTCGGGCGGCGGTAAAGCCCCTCTATCGCCGGGAACGGCGGCCGAAGCCGGGGATACCCGCGCTTGCCCTCGATCGATTCCAGCAGCGCCGTCTCTTCTCCGCAGATGTATGCGCCCGCTCCGGAATGCACATGAATATCGAGGCTGAAATCCGTGTTCAGAATTCGCTTGCCCAGGAGGCCCGCCGCATAGAGCTCATCGATCGCGGCCTGGACCTGCGCGATGCAATCGTAATATTCGCCGCGAATATAAATGTAGGCCGTCTCGGCCTGCACGGCGTATGCGCAGATGATCGTGCCTTCAAGCAGCAGGTGCGGGCGCTGCTCCATGATCGGCCGATTGCCGAACGTGCCCGGTTCGCTCTCGTCGGCGTTCACGCAGACGTAATGCGGCCCCTTCTTCTCTTTCGGAATGAACCCCCATTTGACACCCGCCGGGAAGCCCGCGCCGCCACGCCCGCGAATGCACGCTTCCTTGACCTGCTCGATGACCTCGGCGGGCGGAAGCTCTTCGAGAACGCGTTTCACGCCCTCGTATCCGCCCTTGGCGCGATAATCGGCGAGCTTCTCGGAGCCACCGCAGCGGATGACGCCGACCATCCCCTCGCTCAACGCGGGCTCGAATGTGCTGTTGCCGTTCTCGGACATTCTTACGTCATATCCTCGATGGATTTCTTGCCGCGCAGCCGGTCGATCATTTCGTCCACTTTTGCGCGCGTGAGTTTCGTCACCATTTTCTTGCCCGCCAGCACCAGCGGCGCTTCACTGCACGCGCCGAGGCATTCCATCCGCTTGATCGTGAAAAGCCCGTCCTCGGTCACTTCATCCAGGCCGACTCCGAGCTTTTCTTTCAGGTATTCGAACAGGCCATCGGCCCCGCTCAGCGCGCACGGCAGAGTCCCGCAGACCCAGAAGACGTGCGTGCCGACCGGCTCGCGGTGATACATCGTGTAGAAGGTGATCATCTGAGCCACTTCGGCCGGAGTCATCTCGCAAATCTCGCCGATCTCTTCGGTCGCTTCGGGCGTGATGCGCCCTTCGGGATGCTCTTCCTGCACGAGAAACAGAAGGTCCATCACGGCGGAGCGCCGGATGGGATACTTCTTCATGATCTTCTCGATCTCGATAGCCTTGCGCTGCGCGAGCGGCGCCGAGCTGGGCCGGGCGGCTTCGCCCTTGCGGTGGATCTGAAGCGTCATCGGTCGATCTCCCCGAGCACGAGATCGATCGACCCGATAACGGCAACGACATCGGCCAGCAGCGATC
>JAJFLK010000446.1 GCA_021772735.1 Candidatus Sumerlaeota bacterium
CGAGCGCGCCCGCGCCGAGCAGCGTGCCGGTATTGATCCTGAATCGAACGCCGGACGCGCTCATCGCGACAGCGGCGATGATGATTGCCGCCAGAGCCAGGCCCATCTTATCGAGCGGCAGGGCCTGGACGGCCCACGCCCCGAGGAGCGTCCCCGGCAGCCGACCGACCAACGCCCAGAACAGGCCCCGACGATCGATGGCGTGGGATTCTCGGAATGACATCAGCAGAGATAGGACGAGCGCGACCGCGACCAGCGGGCCTGGGACCAGAGCGGGATCAATCAGCAGGAGGAAAGGCGCGGCGATCAGCGCCAATCCGAATCCGACCGAGCCCTGCACGGTCGAGCCCACTGTGAGAACGATCAATGCAAACGCCGCATCAAGCGGACTCATGGAAATGGAATGCGCGGCATCCATCAGATGTCAGGTCTCGATGAATTTATCCGAAGAATTAAAAAAGGCCGCCCATACGAGCGGCCTGGAAAGTTTTTGGCTGGGGAGGTAGGACTCGAACCCACGATCTTCTGGGCCAGAACCAGACGTGTTACCGACTACACCACTCCCCAGCACCGGTTCCAATTTCCTCCAAAAGCCAGCGCGAGTCAACACGCAAGTGACGATCCGCCGGCGCAAGAAAGATTTAAGATAATTGAGTGGCTTTGAGATCGGCTGAAATCTCGGAGACGAGTTTCTCGTCGATCCCGGGCTGGACGACGAGCGACTCTTTGAAGCGGTTCAGATCCAGATGCATCAGCGTCCATTGTCCATGTGTCTTATGCGCGACGACTGTCCCGCGTCCGTCCATGCCCCAGTATATCGCGTTCCACATACGGTCCCCGAACTTGATCGTGAAACTGCTGCCGCGCTTGATCTTGACCTTGCTCTTTTCATTCGTGCCCGGCTCGTCCTCGACGACCCTGCCGGCGCCTTCGCCCGCAGTCAGTTGTTCGATCGGATCTCTTGAGCTCTTGGCCTTCTTGCGGGCCGTCTCTGGCGCTGGCTCGGGCGCACGCGTTTGAGCTGCCGGCTTTGCCTTGGGAGTCTCGGCGCCGGGATCGGGAATCCTGTCGCTGTCTTCCTCTCGGGAGCAATTGAACGCAATCAGATCGCGCGTCCAGCACATGTCGCTTTGAAGCGTTCGTAAATCCCGGCTCTGCATCACTCCCAATTCATCGACCTGGTGATTCCCGATATCCACGCCTTCAATTTTGACGGACCCATCGGAGAGCAGCGAATAGACCATGTCGTAAGACTTGTCTGATACGGCCCGGCGATAGACGACCATCTCTTCATCGTCCAGGCACAGGATCGTTCCTATCGGATATCGACCTCCGCCCTCTTCGGCGCGTCGGGTCAGCTTGGCCCGACTGCTTCCGGCGGCCGCAGTGCGCAATGGAACCTCTTGCGCCACCGGACTTTGAGGCTCGCGGCGAGGTTTCTGTACAGGTTTCTGAACCTGCCAGTCTTCCAGCAGCTTTCGATAACGTTCCAGATCGTCGTTCATCTGTGCAGTCGCCATAATCCTTAAGCCAAACGGAACATCAAAACCCATGCGGGCGTTGGGATAGGCACAACCTGATCCTACGGTGTATTCTAGACGAGAATGAACGGTCAGGGGAGAACTAAATCAGCTGTCCCAAGATCTTTGGGACTTCCCCATTCCAACCCATATTTGTATCGGCCACCAGGGCCGGACCCAAAACAAAGGAGTAGCGGACCTCAATGGCCTAACATCGGTCTTCGCCGATCCGCACACCCAAAATCGAACGTATCCACTATAGTCTCCGCTTCACGAAAAATCAACCCGCAATTTTAGCGTTGCGGGGCGGGAGCTTAGAGTTCATCTGCGAAACGGCGCGAGAGTCTAAGGAAGATCCGATAAGCAATCCAAAGCATGCACAGGCTCGTAGCGGCCGCAAGTCCAATAGATATAATGAGATCTGAATCACCTATCTCAAGGTCGAGCGATCCGGAGGCGCCCCCATCGCCCCCCAGGGATCCGTAGAGCATGATCCGGCGGTATCCCAGGGTGATCGGCGTCATCGGGTTAGCCAAATACAGCCAGTGTGCCCAGGCAGGACCTTTTTCGGATAAGTAATCCAGCGCGATATAAGCGGGATAAATGATCGGCGTCGCGTAAAACCAGGCCGCTCCGGCGACTTCCCAGATCGAGACGACATCGCGGAAGAAGACGTTGAGCGCGGAGAGGACGAGCGAGAGGCTCATGACCAGGATAAACTGCACGACGAACAGCGCGGGAAGCAGCAGAAACAGGGGGCCGGGGGCAAGCCCCCACGCGATCATTGCGGCCACGACGACGAGCATTGCAAGAGCGAAATGAATCGCATTGGAGATCGCAGCCGCAATGGGGAAGACCGCGGACGGAACCTTAACCTTCTTGATCAGATTCGCGTTGCCCAGAATCGAGTGCATGGCCTCGCCGCTCGAACTCATGAAAAACGTCCACGGCAGGAGCGCGACCAGAACGTGCAGGGCATAGGGAATTCCCTCTTGCCGGATCTGCAGGTTGATGATCTCGCCGAAGATGATGTGATAGATGCCCATGTATGCCAGGGGCTTGAGGAAGGACCAGAAGAATCCCAATACTGTGGCGCGGTATCGGACCGTCAAATCCCGGCGCACGAGATTCAACATCAGGTTGCGTGAAGTCCACAGCGAGCGAAAAAGTGAAATCATCAGCGGGACTTACGTCGGCGGACAGGAGTCGCGTTCCTGCGTGCAGGACTAGAAATACGCCCGTCGAGCATCGCCGACCTGAGTCTAAAACGCAAGGGGCCGCCGCCAGGCGATGCGCTTTGTCACTCAATCGATCCGCCGATGCACGGCTTCGATTTCGGCGTTTGGAGGAGATTTCTTCGCCTCAGCCCCGGGCGACCGTTTTGTAAGTGGGATTACACTTTCAGATTGCGCGATTGAATGGTTTGCCCGCAGCCTCTTTGATCGCTAGGATGCTCTTCGCGACATCGCAGCCAGAGTCAGCCGCCGCTGGAATTCCATGACAACCTCATCAGCCCCTTCGACCAGTGTTCGATCCATGAGCGCCTCACAGGCACGGGAGAAACTCGCGCTTCTGCACGGCAATATCGAAAAGATTGTTCGCGGCAAGTCTGACGTCGTGCAGGCTTCCATCATCGGGCTGCTCGCCCACGGCCATATCCTTTATGAAGATGTGCCTGGCGTCGGCAAGACGACCATCGCGCATTGCCTGGCACTTTCGCTCGGCCTCAGCTTCCAGCGAGTTCAGTTCACCTCGGATCTGTTGCCCTCGGACATTCTGGGCGTCGTCGTTTATAACCCCGAGAAGCGGGACTTCGAGTTTCGTGCCGGGCCGATTTTCGCAAATGTCGTTCTTGTCGATGAGATCAATCGAACCACGCCGAAGACGCAATCTGCCCTGCTTGAGGCGATGAACTCAGCTCGCGTCAGCATCGAGAAAACGACCTACGACTTGCCTACGCCGTTTATCGTAATCGCGACCCAGAATCCCGTCGAAAGTCACGGCACGTTTGCATTGCCCCAAAGTCAGCTCGATCGGTTTCTGATGCGTTTGCACCTGGGATACCCCGAGCCGGAGTTCGAGCGCGAAATTCTTGAGAACGGACGGCTGCCCGGCGATCTATCCGTTATCGAAAGCGTTCTGACGCGCGACGATGTAGTCGCGATGCAGGAGGGCGCCGCGGCGGTCAAGGTCGAGGCGTCGCTGATTGATTATCTGGTTCGCCTCGCGCAGACTTCGCGCACGTCGGGGCTATTCCACACCGGCATCTCGCCGCGCGGAGCCATAGCGCTGCGCAGGGCGGCTCAGGCCCAGGCCTATTACGAGGGCCGCGATTACTGCATTCCGGATGACATCAAGGCCATGGCCGTCTCCGTGCTCGCGCACCGCATCATTCCAGCCCATGCCTACGAGGAAGAATCCGCTGGTGTCGGTCACGGCTCGGATCACATTCGCCGCCTGCTCGAAGAAGTCGAAGTTCCCGTCTGAATTTTCTTTCGGTCCGGGTCAGCAGCGGCTGAATCCGCCGCTGACGCTGATCGCCTGTCCGGTAATCCAGCTTGATTGCTCGGATGCCAGGAATGTGATCGTCGAAGCGATGTCCCGGGCCAGGCCCAGTCGTTTCAGGGGATAGAACTTCGTGAACGCCGCCTCCATGTCTGGCGTGACATAAGCGGTCATGGGCGTTTTCGTGACGCCGGGGCAGACCGCGTTCACGCGGATTCCGTTGCGCCCCAGTTCCGTGGCGAGGGATTTGGTGAATCCGATGACCGCGCCTTTGGTCGCCCCGTAGACCACCATTCGCTTCTCGCCGACTTTGCCCGCTTCGGAAGCGATGTTGACGATCGAGCCGGAGGCTCCTGTTTGGAGCATCGTCTTCGCGCAAGCGTGGTTCGTGTTCATCACGCCGT
Organism: Candidatus Sumerlaeota bacterium; assembly: GCA_021772735.1. Lineage (GTDB taxonomy): Bacteria > Sumerlaeota > Sumerlaeia > MVZB01 > JAJFLK01 > JAJFLK01. The sequence continues at coordinate 4,430 of JAJFLK010000446.1, forward strand.
TGATGTTGATCGCCATCATACGCTCCCAGTCGGCCGGTTCGGTCTCGACGAAAAACGTCCCACGTGCGATTCCCGCTGCGGCGACGACGACATCGAGGCTTCCAAATTTCTCGACCGCCATTTGCGCCATCGCCTGGCAGTCCTCGTAATTTGAGACATCCACCGTAATTCCTTCGGCTTCGGCTCTGCCTTCGCGCAGCTCGGCGAGGGTCTCGGCGATCGCGTCTGCGTTGATATCCGCGATGACGACTCGCGCCGCCTCGGCCGTCAAGTAACGAGCAGTCTCGCGCCCCAGGCCCGATGCACCGCCGGTGATGACAGCCGTTTTTCCTTCAAGCCCCATATTCATGCCGTTGATCTCCTGTTAATTCACAAACGTAATGGATGAGCATACAATTGTGCCGCGCTATCAGCGTAGTTTACGGCCCAAGTGATTCTCGATGGATTCGATCTTCGAGACGATCCTGCCGTTCTTCCCCTCGCGCGCGTCCACCTTGATCGAAACCGAGATCCTCTCGCAGTCCTCCGCCATGCGTTCGTAACACTTCTTGACGACGCCGAAGACTTCGTCCCAATCACCTTCGAGGACCGTTCCCATCGGCCCGAGCCGATACGGAACTCCCGAACGGTCGATGATATCGATCGATCTGGAAACATATTCTCCAACGCTGGCCCCCTTGTCCAGAGGGCTCATCGTGAACTCAAGCAGCACGCTCATTATCGGCTCCTCGCCCGGCTCCGCGTGTGGCTCCGTGGGCAATCGTTTCGGCTCTTACGAATCGACAGAAGCAAATTAGCACGCGATAATCATCTTGCGCGGTATATAATCGCATCCGTGATGCCACGGGCCACGCCGGGGGTGCATCCGGGCCTCCATCGTCGGGTCCAGGTCGTTCGGGATCGGGCGGCCCTTCTCGGGTCAAAAAAACGATATTCGAAAACGCGGCGTTCCACGCAAAACAATGGGAAAGAACATTATGGCCGATAACGACGCGATGACCCCGATGGAAATCTACGAGTTTTTCCTCTCGCTCGATCCGGGGGATTTTGAAGTCGAAGGCGAGGAAGACATTCAATACGGCTCTCCGCGCGTACTGAAAGCCGGGTTGCTTGCTGCGCGGATGCTCCTCGATGTGCAACGCGCGGTCGGCATGGACCCCGAAGCCGCCCCCGAGGTGCGTCCATCGGCCAAGATAGAGACCGTTCCCCAGGCGGGAAAGCCAGGGCCGTCCTCGAAGCGCGCGAGTTTTGTCGAGCAGGCGCTCAAAGAGGCCGAGGCAGATGTTGATAAGCTCCTGCATCAGAACATCGACTTGACCAAGGAAAACGAGTCGATAAAGAAACGCGTCAATCTTCTCCAGCGTCAGGTCGAGAGGCTTTATACAAAGAACGAAATGTCGACGATTCTGGATCGGATCGAGGGCGATCCCGAGGCCGAGTCAGATTCCAAGCCCGAGCCTGAATCGGAGCAAGCAGCAGAGGCTTCATCAGTCAAAGACAGTGGCTTGGAGACCGAGAAGCCTGCCGATCCCAATCCCGATCCCGTGGAGCAGAGCGCGAGCGACACCGAGCCGGAAGCCGCCGCCCCGGAGTCCGATCAAGCCGCCGGTGAGGACTCGGACACGTTCGAAGAAAGTGAACTGATGGACGCGGCGAGAATCACCGAAGATGACGAGCAGCGCAAGGCGGATCACGATCAGGATACAGATTCAGCGCAGTCCGATTCGGAATCAGCTTCGGTCGGAGAAAAATCCAAGGAGGACTAATCGGCTTCGGTCCGGCCGCTATCACTTCTGGCCGAGCGGGACGATTGGCTGCTCGGCGACCGGAGCGAGAATTAGCCTTTCCTTGTCGAAACCGCGCCTTGCACGATACGTAATCGAATAGAACGAAAAGATCGATGGGACCATCTCCTGATTAAATATCAGGTCCAGGCCCAGGTGCACGGTCGCACCGATCAGGTATCCCAGCAGGAAGGGATGGGGGAAAAATACGGCCACGACGGCCAGCGCGCTCATCAGCTCCCATGCGTGCAGTGGAAGCACGACCTTGGTGAATTCAAATTTGAAATAATAATCCAGAAATCGCGAGGGCCTCAGATCGCGCTGGCCGTTGAACGCCACGTAATCGAAGAGGTGATCCAGGTCGATCAGGAAACCGCCGGTGAAGACGCCGGCGGTCAACTCGGTCGATCGAGTCGTCGCATAGGCCGCCGCGCTCATGGCGATCGATGTCGCGAAGTGCCCAGCCGGATGCATTGCCCGTCCCCCCTGATGGAACCCGCCTAAAATCTGAAAATCCGCGTCGCAGAGCCGGGCTCTCGCCGACGCTCGGTCGCTCCTTTATATGCGCAGCTGCGTCCCGTGTCATCAATCGATGCCTGCCGGATGATTTTCGCGTCAGCATTGCGCCACAGGATTACTCCAGGGCGATTGGTTCACGATAACATACGCCGGCTTCGAGAATCGGCACATCACGGTTCCGATATCCGTAAGGCCGCCAGGCGTGACTGGATCGAATGACGAGCGGTTCGTCCGGTGTCCTGAGGTCGGGGAGCTTGATCACGACGTCGCGAGTCCCGGGTTTTTCGAATTGCTCGACGCCGAGCTGAGCGCCGCCGAATTCGAACTCGAACGTGACGGGATAGTGATCTTCGTTGGGATAGCTGGCAAAGACGGGAATTGAGAATTGAGTCCCCTCTGGGGGCAGGTCGATTCGCGCCTCCTTGCCGGCGGGGATGAAGTTCCTGCCGTCCGGGGCATACATGAGCCACTGTTGATTGAATCGTGACATATCGCGGCCCAGGACGCCCGCGATCAAGATCCCGGCGATGCACCAGGCCCATGACATGTATCGGCGGCGCGAGGAGCCTGCGGTCGCGTCGACCGCGTTCGGAATAGCAACCTGCCCGGCGGCGGTGCCCAGGACGATCCAGAAGATCAGGTCGACGACCCGGATGAAGTGAACGTATTGAACCACCCCGTAGACGACCAAGGCAATTATCGCGCCCATCATGAGCATGGATTCGCCCCGCACGATAACCGCTGCGTCGGCCGAGCTCGGGTTGTTTGTCGATTCGACCTGCTTGATAATTGCGATCTCTTTTCGCCACGATCTCCAGATCAGGTGAATGGCGGAGGCGATGATCGCGACATATATCGTCGCCAGAATCCAGCCACGCTCAGCGAAAACGTGGAGAATCGTGTTGTGCGCCGTGCCTGTTTCGAGCAGATAGTACGGATGATCGGGTTGGTAGAACCCCTTATACTGGAATGCGTAGTTTCCGATTCCGACGCCGGAATTCGGGTGCGTCTGGCCCAGCCCGATAGCCGAGCGCCAGATCAGGAGTCGGTCGCTGGCCGAAACAATATGCTTAAGCCGATCGCGCAGAGCAGGGATTGCCAGGGCCGATAATGCGACGGTCGCCAGCGCAATTACGCCGGCCCCGGCCATAGCTTTGAGGGCCTTGCCACGTCGGCCCGGGGCCTCGTCGGCGAGCCACATTAGGAACACGACGCCCAAGCCGGCCGACAATGAAATCCAGCCGCCGCGCTGGTATGTGAAGAGCTGGGTGATTCCGAGCACAGCGACGGCAATCCACCAATATCTTGCCCGATGGATCGCCCCTGTCGGAGTCAGGCCGCCGGGCGCGGCGTTCTCCGCGTTCGGGCCGGCATTGCGCAATTGCAGTCCGCCGCAAAGCGCTCCCACCATCACGATCGGCCCCGCCGCCGCCAAGTATTCGGCGAACCATCCCGAGTGCCAGAAGAACGACTGGAGGCGGTGATACCCGAAGACGAGGATCTCGGGATTTTGTCCGCGCCAAAACTCGAGCGACGCCAGGCCGAAGTAATCCGCGAGCCCCGCAACCGAGGCGAACAGGAGCCCGGCCGCCAACGCGAGCCAGAATCGGCGGCGCCAGGCAGGGGGCGGGGGAGCGTCGCGAAGCGCCGCGAACAGCGACGCGCCGAGTAGCAGGTCAAGCATCGTCTTCGCGCCATAGACCGGAGCGGTCTGGTAATGCGTGTAGATCCCGTAGAAAAATCCCGTCCCTCGGGTCACGGCTTCGCAATAGATGTGGAGATGCTGCGCAAACAGGGTGATCGCCGAGCCGAGCACAAAGAGCCGCACGAGGCCGTTGATCGCCAGGGGCCTGACCCTTCGGCGTCCCGCGACACGAAGCGCCAGATCGCGCACAATGAATCCCATCAATCCCAGTTCGGGCAGATACGTCGGGAACGGCTCTCCCGAAGGCCCGAGCCCTCCGGGTTGATTGCCGAACAGCGGCATTAGCAGGGCCAGGCTGATCAGGAATATCCGGGGCGCGGCCAGCCCCAGTGCGAACCATGCCACGCCGAGGACTTTGACAAGCGGCGGCGCATGGGCCACGACCGTCGCGAATACGATCGGCAAGGATAGCAGGCCCGCCAGGCCCATCGCGAGAAAGACCGCGTCGGCGCCAAGTGATGGTGTTGCCGGTGTATTGGACTGTCGGTCAGCCATGCTCATTGCGCCCCGAGTTATAGAGCCCCGAGGCCCGGCAGAGAAGCCCCAAGTTCTCCGCCGACCGCTGCCGGGCTCGGATGAGGCTCGCCGGGGACCGAAGCAATCTCGCCCGGCCCTCGGGGCGAGCCCGCGCAATGGCCAGATGCTGGCCCTCTTTGCGGTTGAGCACATCCTCGGAATCAAGCACAATGCCCGCGTTCGATTTGCATCTCGGCTGATGGCGCGCACGCGCGCTGCCCAGAGCGCTTATCCTCATCTGATCTTTCGATGTCCCCAGCAAATCCATCAAGCCCTCTCGTCCAGGAGATCTTGCCTTGTCCAAGCCGTCAGGCAAAAAGGACGCCCCCCTTATCATGAATCCAATTCGAGTCGGCGTCGTGGGCGTCGGCTCGCTGGGCCAGCTCCATGCGCGCAATTACGCGGAGATGGACGAGTGCGAACTTGTGGGTGTTGTCGATGTCGATCGGCGCGCTTCGACTCGGATTGCCTCAAAGTACAACTGTCAGGCGTTCTTCGATCACGAACTTCTATTCGAGAATGTCGACGCGGTCTCGATCGTCGTCCCGACGAAGTATCACTACGCGATCGCCAAGGATTTCTTGAACGCGGGCATTCACACGCTTATTGAGAAACCGATCACATACAAAATCTCTGAAGCCCGCGAGCTGATCGATCTTGCCGAAGAGAAGAAGAAGATCCTGCAGGTGGGCCACATCGAGCGGTTCAACGTCGCTGTGGTCAAGCTGAATGAGATTCTGACGCGCCCGGCTTTTATCGAGTGCCATCGGCTGGGGCCATACGATCCGCGCGTCAAGGATGTCGGCGTTGTCCTCGATCTGAT
>JAJFLK010000447.1 GCA_021772735.1 Candidatus Sumerlaeota bacterium
GCGGCGCTGTCGTTCGACGACGCCCAGGGCGATCTTGCCTGGGATTACTCAGGCGAGGGCAATTCCGCACTGCTCGAGAACGGCGCCAGCAGGACCACAGACGGCGTCTTCGGCGGAGCCGTCGCGCTGGATGGCGTGGATGACTGGTTGACGATTGCCGATGCGGATTCGCTGGACCTCACCGATGGACTCACAATCAGCGCATTCGTAAAACCTTCAACCCCGATGGTCGGATCCATCACGCTGATGGCGAAAGAAGGCCAGAACAGCGCGCCGTATCATTTCGTCCTCGCGCACGTCTCCGAATCCCCGCAAGCCAACCTGAGCTTAATGAGCGATTCGATCGATGCGACGGGCGGATCGAGGCTTGAGGCCGGCGTCTGGAGCCATGTCGCGATGACTTATAACAAATCGATCCTGCGGCTCTACATCGACGGAAAGAGAGTGGCGGGCGCCAACGCATCGGAATCGATCCAGGTCTCAAACGGGAAGCTCCGCATCGGCGGGAACTCCATCTGGGGCGGATTCTTCTCCGGCCTGATCGACGAGGTTAGGGTCTATAACTACCGTCTCGGGCGCAAGGATCTCATTCGAGACATGATGAATCCCATCACTCCTGATACCTCGGCCAGTTCCTCTATGCTTGCCGCAGTGCTGAACTCCGGCGAGCCCCTGACCGAGGATTCATTCATGAGCGCACTGAACGGCACTTTGGTCGAGACCGACTCAACAGCAACCACGGGCCCATTCGAGCAGGTCGCGTCGGTCGATTTCGCCGCGGCCGAAGGCGATGCCCTGGAGTGGACAGGTTTCACCAGCAGCTCAGACGTGCGCACTGCGCTTGGCAGCGACGGCCTCTGTATGGTTGCTCCGTTGAACACTCCGGTCTCGGCGACCTGGGTGAGCCCCGAACGCTATGCGGACCTGGTTGACGGCGCGGTTTATCGCCTGCGCGTCGTCGTCGAAGAACGCGGCAACCATGCGGGCGCGGATCCGGTCTGGTCGATCGCTTATGACAACTATCACTCTTCGGGTCAGGGGAATACGTATGGCGGCGAGGCCCGATTCACGGGACTCGAAAACGGCCGTGCGCTGGGCGGCGACCTGCGAGAGTTCGATTTCTACCTCGCGCCTAACGCCATGCTGACGCCACAGTGGCGCGGGCTCCTGGACGACTCCTCGCAGGGGGCATTCTCGCCTGAGTTTGATCTGGCCAATGATCTGCGGTTCAGCATATCGCTCGCCGGATTCGAAGCGCTGGGCAAAGTGTCACCCGACGCCACCGGCGTCTTCTGTGTGAAGTCGATCGCCGTCGACCGCATCGCGCTTGAGGATCTCGAAGTCGTCGAGGTCGTTTACGATACGCCGCTATCGAATGCAACGCACAGCGTCTCGACCTACGGATTCACGCCTGAATTCGCCGGCATCGATGACGCTTCGGGTGTGGCCAAGTTCAAACTCGGGCCGACAGACGGAGCCCGGCTCATCCCGGCTGCAGAGCCGTTCGATACGGACGCGCTTTACCCGATCAGCTGGGATAGCGACACGTTGTATCGAGTCTCCGCTGAGATACGATCGGCGCCGGAATCTTCTGAGTCCGACCCGGTGGATTGGATCGGCATGCACGCGGTGACAGCCGGGGGCGGGGTCAGCCAGACTCATTACTCGACGCGAGGCAAGCCTTCGAGCATGTTCCGCTCGGCTTCGCCGCGGCTCACCGCCGTCGCGCAAGAACCTCAGGTCTACTCCGGCTTCTTCCACGCGAACCAGGCTTCGGCCTTCCTTGCGGATGAATTGAAGCGCTTCCGTCCCGAGCTTGAGTTCGCCAACCGTAGTGAACTTTATGGCACGCAGTCGGGCACGGATGCCGTTGAAGTCCTCTCGATGAGGGTCGAGAAATTGAGAATCCCGGAGGCGGGAGCTGATGGAGGCGATGGCCAGCTTTTCGGAAGCAGGAGCGACATCGGCATGATCGGAGGGGAATAGGCAGGAGCTGGTCGAAAACCCCGCAGAATCGATGGAATCGGCCTGAACACAATCTTTTCCCGTTGGTCCGTTCACCTTCTCGCGCCCCGTCTAGCCCAGGCGGGGCGCGACTTTTTTTGACAAGCCTCTATTTCGGCCGGAATTTCTCGAACAGCGAAGATCCAGGGGATCACAAATTGAAGTCATTTTTGCCGATTCGATGTGAACAGATTTGCAGAAACGCGGATTTATGTGCAGAAGATTGCGACTCGAATTTCCCTGGAGATACGAAGAGTCGGCGCGGCCACCGATCCGCGATTCGGCTTATGGGAACGCGCTCGATTCCCGTTACGAATGCAAGGGAACTCGATTGGCACGGTATCCGCGAGTCATGCGATCTATGGAACTTCAAGCTCAATCAGAAACTACCGAATCCGAGGACAACGCCCCACGGCGTAGCGCCGAGGTGCTCCGCGTTGGTGAGGCTGAGACTTCGGCCTGGCCCGACGGATTTCTTCTCTCCGTCGTGATGCCGGTATACAATGAACTGGCGACGTTCGAGTCGATCCTGGAGCGCGTTCTCGCGGTCAATATCCCCAAAGAGATCATCATTATCGACGACTGCTCGACCGACGGCACTCGCAAGCTATTGAGCACGGTGGACGGTCAGCCGGGCATTCGGGTTCTCTTTCATGAGACAAACCGGGGAAAGGGGGCAGCGCTCCAGACCGGGTTCAGCGATGTGCGTGGAAGCCACGTCATCGTCCAGGATGCCGACCTTGAATACGATCCCGAAGACTATCCGGCTCTCGTCGGGCCGATACTCAAGGGCGATGCGGACGTCGTCTATGGAACCCGGTTCCACGGATCACGCGATGGATTCATCACCGCCCATTATTTCGGGAATCGATTCCTGACCATGCTGACAAATCTGCTCTACGGATGCTACCTGACCGATATGGAGACCTGCTATAAATGCTTCGGTCGCGAGCTGCTGGACCGCATTCGACTGCGCTCGGCGCGGTTCAATATCGAGCCGGAGATCACCGCGCGGATCATGAAGCAACGCCTGCGGGTGGTTGAAGTCCCTATTTCATACAACGCCCGTCAGTTCGACGACGGCAAGAAGATCACATGGCGTGACGGTTTCTCGGCCATCTACACATTACTTAAATACAGATTCACGGATTAAGTGCCGGGCGATTCGGCTTCACGGGCCGTCGATAATCTACTCCTCGACACAATCAGCGGTTCTTTCGTAAAGATCAAACTTGTAACGGGAGACTCCGTTGCGCACCTGCCCCAGCTCGATCTCGCGGCGTAGTTCGTAACCCCGGGCGATTAGATCATCGTAGATACCGTGCGCGGTGGGTTCGAACTCATGGATCCGCTTTTCCATGATGAACCTCGGGTGGAGGCGGTCCCATACGTCTAAATTCGGCGCCGGAGTCGTATCTTCGATTCGCGTGCGCCGAACCGTTCGAACACGCAGTGGCAGGAAGACCGTTGTGGATTCGTGGCCGAAGACGACGTCACCATCGGTCACGATAGATCCGAGCTCTTCCTGCACGACAGGGAAGGTCCGTACGCCGGTGGCAAACGCGCCTCCGATTCTCGCGACTTCCAGAATCATCAACGCCGCAACGGCCCACGCTACTCGAGGCGCCGCTAGACGCCGGGCATGGGCAAGTCCGGATTCGCCGTTCCTGGCGAAAAGCACGAGCACCGAGGCGGCCGCCAGCGTGACCATCAGGCCCGATGATTCGGCGCCCAGACCCGGAACCCTGCCCGTAGGGAGGCTGCGGCTTATATTCATAATCAACTGGCTGAGCGGCGCTTTGACCGCGACAAAGACCGGCAGCGCGACCAAAAACCAGATGGCCATAGAGTGGGCGAATCCGCCCGCCCTCCGAGCCTGCGCCGGACCGTAGCCTCCGGCCGATCCCAATCCCATGCATCGCGATAAATGCATTGCTGCGATCAGACACAGTCCCGGCAGGATCGGCAGATACTTGTGATCCTGGAACTCGAAGACGAGGAGGGGGATGGGAAGCCAGGCCCCAATGGCCCAGATCGAGGCTGCGATACCAATGACCCGCTCGCGGGGCTCCTGATCGCCGTTTTCGGCCGATGGTCTGTATGCGATCATGCGCAGCGCCCCAAGCCACGCGCCGATAAAGATCGCCGGCGAGAGCCTCAGCACCGCCTGCATGGCGGGATGCCCTCGCTCGTATGCCATGAAAGCCAGCCCCGGGATCGCGCGGAGCCTGTAAGTCCACCGGTGACGGCCGAACCCGGATTCGGAGCCTGCCAGGCGCGCGAAGGCCTCGTTATTGGGTTTAATCGTATCGAAGTATATCCACGCCATCGCGATGGCGAACGCGGCCACCGTCGCGATCACGGCCCGGACGAAAGGCTTAGTCAACTCGGAGCGCCTCGCATTCACCTTACTCCAGTAGATCACGAACGCGATCAGTGGAAATGCGACGCACATCATGTAGATGGCGTTCGGCTTCACCGCGATCGCCATCATCATGGCCAACCCGGCCACGAGCCCTCCCCACCACCGCCGCCAGAAAAGGACGAAAGCGCCAAAGGCCACGATCAGCCAGACGACCTGAAGCGATTCAAGCAGCGCAACCCGGGCATACATCCAGGTAATCGGACTGACGGTCATCAGAGCGGCGCCCAGAAGAGCCGCACGTGGACCCGCGACTCGAAAAAGAAGCAGAGCGATGAGCACGATCGCGACGACGCCGGAGGCGGCGGATGGAATACGGGTCTGCGTGAGCCCCACGCCGAGCAGGCGATAAGTGGCGAGCAGCGTTTTGTGATAACCGGGTGTGATCAGGAGGGCCGTGCCGAAATCGTCCGAGAACGGATCGTCGAAAAAAAAGGCGCCACGGGCGGAATCGGCCCACCAACCTTCGTCCGTCAGGTATGCGCTCTGCTGCCAGGTCGGAGGATCGTAGTCCAATCTCCAAAGACGAGAGAACCCGGCAAGGGCGACAACGCCCGTAAACAGAATTAGATGATTTCTCTTGGCCATTTGAGCCCTATCGCCCTAAATCTCTATGGGCTGGACAAAGCCAGCGCCTCTTGCCGCACAGTGCACAGGTTTACTCAATCACGGTCCAACGCGCGTTCGAGCGTAGATGAGACCAAGATTCGTGCCAGATTTCAAGCGCGAGTCCACGTCAGATCAGCAGCTTCACGGCACTGTCTTTATGGAATGATGTTTGCTTACTCAAGGACGAAGAAACTGGCCTCGGTCGCCTGAGTTTGTTATCAGTCAAAGCTGCCGCGACCGGGCGATGGCTTCTCGCTCCATCCTTCCCTCCCGAGCCACGGCACGCACCTCGAGCACGCACGCATGATCGCAGTCACCTTTGTCGTTAGTTTAGTTGGCAGTGCATTGATATTTGCCCTGCCGCCGGTCTCGGCGTTGCTCGTTTACGCCTGCGTCCTGCTTTACTATCCGCAGGCGCTTACAATCAGCCTGGGGCCCATTGATTTCAATACGGGCCGCATTCTGATTCTTGCGTTATTCGCGGCCTTCGCCCTTCGCAAAGAACTCGTCAGAAAGTTTAAGTGGAATCTGCTCGACACTCTGGTCTTGCTCGCCTTCGGAGGCCAGACGCTTGGATATCTCTTCAACGTTCCGGTGTTGCGGGTAATCGAAGCCCGAGGTGGGAATTTCATTGATACCATCCTCCCTTACTTTGCCGTTCGCCTAATCGTCCACGACCGCAAGTCGCTTTATACTTTCCTGCGATTGATGGTTCTGATGGCCATCCCGCTTGTAGCCCTGGGCTGGCTTGAGAGTCTCACGGGGCAAAACCCGCTGGACCGAATCTCGGGATCATTCAACCGGGATTTCGGGACCAGGCTCGCCAGTTCGGGTCTCCAACGAAGCTTTTTCGGTTTCCCCTTGTATCGGGCCACCGGCACTTTCGGCATTCATATTTCCTTTGGTCTTTACTTTGCGGTACTCGCGCCGATGTGTCTGGCACCATGGTTCAAAAGAGAATATTCACGCCCGATGATGCTCGGGGCGTTCGCCATGATGGGTCTGGGTGCGTTGTCCTCGATGTCCTCCGCGCCGATGCTTTCGGTCTTTGTCAGTTGCGCAATGATCGCATGTTTCGCATTACGCCGATTCTGGATCCCAGTCACCATCGTCATCCTGCTGTGCTTTCTGTTCGTGGAAATCTACAGCGAAAGCCATTTCTGGTGGGTGCTGAACCGGCTTACCCTAGAATCCAAATCGGGCACATATCGGATCGGCCTGATCGACGAGGCCCTGACCGGGGGCATGCGCGACCACTGGATGGCCGGATACGGATTCGTCGGCGTCGTCTCAACGCGGGACAACCAGCTCTACGGGTTTCTTTGGCGCCATATCGACTTGGTCAACATTTACATTTTCTACCTCGCGCGGACGGGATTGGTCGGGCTTTTGCCCTATCTCGCATTTAATGCGGCGTATTACCGCCGTCTGTATCAGGCAGCCCAGGCCTCGCGCGACTTTTCGGACCAATGGTTCGTCTGGTGTTTCGCGGCGGGCCTGGTCGGGTGGAATGCCGCGATGATGACCGTCGGTCCGCTATCTCAGACATTGCAGCTCCTTCACATACTGACAGCCGTGGCGTGCAATCTGCCGTTGATTATGGCGGATTCTGCTACGGCTCCAGAGCGCTTGACCGTCGTCGAATCCAGACGTCGCCGCATGTTCAGTCCGCGCCGGCGCTATACGGCACCTCGCCCAAACCGCGCGCCGGGCAGGGCGGGCCCATATCGGCCGGGGCAATCGCTGAGCCCCACAAGGACGCCTCATGCCTAAGCCGGATCTGGGCTCGGGGCCCGAAATCTCATTTGTGATCGTCAGCTGGAACGCGCGCGAGTATTTGCTCGGTTGCGTCCGATCGATCGAGCGGATGTGCTCGGACTTCGAACGCGAGATCATCGTCGTCGATAACGAATCGAGCGACGGCTCGGCCGAGGCTCTGGCTGCCGAGTTTCCCAGCGAGCGATTCGAGCACATCGAGCTTGTCCGAAGCGGCGCCAATACCGGCTTCGCCGCAGCGAACAATATCGGATTGAACCACGCGCGTGGCCATTTCCTGATTCTGGTCAATCCGGACGTCGAAATACTGGCCGATTCGATTAAGATTCTTCTCGATTTCATGAATTCCAATCCGGGCTGCGGGATCGCGGGTCCACGTGTGCTGAACGCCGACGGCTCGATTCAGGAATCCACGAGGCGCGAGCCGACGCTCACAAACAGCCTTGGCCGAGCTCTCGCCGTGGATAACTTCCTGCCGCGTTCGGGGATCTTTTCAGCGCTGAACATGCATTATCCGCTTGCCGAAGCTCCCGCGGCTGTCGATGTGTTAAGCGGGTGCTTTTGGATAGTTCGTCGTGAGGCGTTTGAAGCCGTGGGGCCTTTGGACGAAGATTTTTTCATGTACTCCGAGGATGTCGATTGGTGCCGGCGTTTCGCGGCGGCGGGTTATGAGCCTTCATACGTTCCCAATGCGATGACGATACATTTTGGCGGAGGCAGTTCGGCAAAGGCGCCCGTCCGTTTCTTCATCGAGCTCCACCGCGCAAGCATCCAGTATTGGAAGAAACACCACGGCCGGGCGACGCTTCCCGTCTTCATGGCGATCATGATGTTCGGC
>JAJFLK010000448.1 GCA_021772735.1 Candidatus Sumerlaeota bacterium
TCGCTGAACTGCTCGCGGCGGGCGGCAATCAGATTCTGCTGCAAGGCGGTCTGCATCCCGATCTTCCGTTCGAGTGGTACGAGGACTTGCTGCGCTGGATGCGGACCGAGTATCCGCAGGTTCATTTGCATTGCTTTAGCCCGACTGAGATCTCATTTTTTCGCGATCACTTCGGCCTGACACTCGAAGAGGTCATCACCCGCCTGATGGCGGCGGGGCTTCATTCGATTCCCGGCGGCGGGGCCGAAATTCTTGTCGATAGCGTCCGGCGAAAGATCTCGCCCGACAAGACCAACACCGAAGATTGGCTTGAGGTCATGCGCGTCGCGCACCGGCTCGGGCTGCGCACGAGCGCGACGATGATGTTCGGCATTATCGAAACCCACGCGGACCGAGTCGAGCACATGCGCCGCCTGCGCGAACTTCAGGATGAGACCGGCGGGTTCACGTCTTTCATCTCATGGACTTTCCAGCCCAAGAACACGCCCTATAAAGATCGTTTCTGTGGAGCGTTCGAGTATCTGAAGACGACCGCGATCTCGCGGCTGTATCTTGATAATTTCGATAACCTTCAGGCCTCGTGGGTCACGCAGGGCGACAAGATCGCCCAGGCGTCGCTGATGTTCGGGGTCAACGATCTGGGCTCGCTAATGCTAGAGGAGAACGTCGTGCGCGCAGCCGGCACCCACTTCGAGTATTCCCGCGATCACCTGGCCGCCCTTGCCGGGGAGCTCGGTTTCGAGCTTCGTCAGCGAAATTTTTTCTACGATCCGTTCGAGCCTCCCGCGCAGCCTATCGCCGATCCGCCCGTGCCTCGGCCAGCGTCATAGATTGACCTGCGCCGAAGCTGTGCAATGCCAGCTGCCCTGCCCGGCTTGCCCTTCGGGCATCTGAGCTTTAAGATGGGCGCGCCTCATGCAGCGCCCCGGTGAAAGCAACGACGATGGCTAACATGCTCTACCGACGTTTCGGACGAACCGAATTACAAATGCCGGTCTTCTCGTGCGGGGGCATGCGGTATCAGAATACCTGGAACGACAAGGGCGAGCCGGAGATACCGGAAGAGAATCAGGCGAACGTCGAGGCGACGATCCGCCGCGCGATTGAACTCGGCATCAACCACATCGAGACCGCGCGGGGATACGGCAGCTCGGAGCGTCAGTTGGGCCGCATCCTGCCGGGCCTGCCTCGCGATGAGATCATCGTCCAGACCAAGGTCGCGCCAACCGAAGATCCCTCCAAGTTCGTCAAGATGTGGGAGAATTCGTTCCGTCTGCTTGGACTGGATCACGTCGACCTGCTCGGCCTGCACGGGATCAACACCGGCGAAATTCTGGACTGGGCCATACGCCCGGGCGGCTGCCTGGAAGCCGCGCGCGACCTGCGCGATCAGGGTCTCGTGCGGCACATCGGATTCTCGACCCACGCGCCGACCGACGTCATCATCCGCGCGATCGAGACCGGCGACTTCGATTACGTCAACCTGCACTGGTATTACATTTTCCAGAAAAACTGGGCGGCCGTCGAAGCCGCCCGTCGTCAGGATATGGGGGTCTTCATCATCAGCCCGTCGGATAAAGGCGGGCAGCTTTTCAATCCGCCGGCGAGGCTGGTCGAACTGTGCGAGCCGCTCTCGCCGATGGTGATGAACGATCTGTTTTGCCTAAGGCGTCCCGAGATTCATACCCTATCGATCGGCGCAGCGCGGCCCACCGATTTCGACGAGCACGTCAAGACGCTCGAACTGCTCGATCGCGCCGATGAGATCCTGCCGCCGATCATCGAGCGTCTCGAACGAGCGATGGTCGACGCGGTCGGCCGCGATTGGCTCGCGACCTACGAGGACGGCCTGCCGGTGCCGGACAAGACCCCCGGCGGCCTGAACATCCCGGTCATGCTCTGGCTGCGCAATCTGGTCAAGGCCTACGACATGGTCGAATACGGCAAGGCGCGATACAACCTGCTCGGCAACGGGGACCACTGGTTCCCGGGCAAGAAGGTCGAGGGCCCCGAGGCCCTGAACGAGCTGGATTTCAGCGAAAGCCTCGCCGGCTCGCCGCACCGCGACCGCATCCCGGCGCTGCTCGCCGAAACGCACGACCTGCTCGGCGGCGCCGAGGTCAAGCGGTTGAGCGAAGATTAGTTTACGAGGAACGATTTACGTGGATTGACTTAGTTGAGGGCGGTCAGTCCTGCTCAGCTCGCCAGTCGTTCAGTTTCTTAACGAACTTCCCCCACCGGAACTTGGGCGGCCGGCGTTGAAATGCGGCGGCGGTTTCGGCGTCGGCGAAGTGCTCGATGAATCCCCAAAGCGTCGCGTAGTCGCGTTCGATGGGGTCGCGGTATCGCTTGAGAAGCGGCGATGCATCGAAGTAAGGCCGGCGCGCGTCGAGGCGGTGATACCGCTCGTGGCGGACGAATGCCCGGGTCTGCCGTTCGAGCAAATCTTCCAGCGTGGCTTCGGTATAGGGCGCATGGGCCAGCGGCGCGCAGCCCCGCATCGCCCAATTGATGGCGAACAGCGCGCGGATGTCGCGAAACTCATCGCCGAGGATCTTGCCGCGCAATCCGGCGAGCGACCAGCGGCGATCGAGCACGAAAATATCGCGCGAGCGCAGGGCCGAGCCAAACAGGCGGGTGTTCTCGATGCCTTTGACCGGATAGCGACCGGCGACGCGTCGCACGGCGTGGATGTTGTGCGTATTGATCAGGAACGCGAGCTGTTTATCGCGCGAGAAAGCCTCGAAATCGGCCCGCGTCACAAGCGATAGCTCGAAGAGCTGGCGTTCGAGAGCGCCCATGTGATTGGCGATAAGAAGCTCGTATGAAAAGCCGTCGGGCGTCGCGCAGTGAGCAAGGATGGTCGCCCAGCTCGGGTAGGTCGGGTCGAAATACTCGCGCTCGCCGGTGTCGAACGATGGCGATGGAAGGGCCTCGGGCGATTGCGCCAGCGCGGTACTACTCGCGCCGCCGTCGAGAACGATCCAAATTCCGACCGCGGCGAGCATGGCCGCACGGGCCGCACAGGAGGAGCTTGCAGGTTTGCGCCTTGTCCGCGCTGAGCCTCGTGCGGATTCTCTTTGGATTCTACGTGTCATATCGATCATCCGCGTGGATAGGAGTTTATCGCGTCCCGTTGCGCCCGTGCCCGGCGCCCCGCGCCCCAAGCTTCGGGATCGGATTATGCACACGGCCGGCCGAATCTGCACGCGCGATTCGGGAGTCAGCTCTTCGCGCGGGGCCGTCCGGGCTTGTTCGAGGGATGATCTTTGAAATCGGGCCGGAGCAATCCGGGGTAGAGCCGCGTGCGGCGCCCGAAGTGCATCATCAATCGGTGCCACGCGAAAAGGCCGAGCGCCGCGCCGACGCCATCGGCGAGCACATCGGCAAGTTCGAACGCGCGATACGGCGTCATCATCTGCGTCACTTCGATCACGAGGCCGAATACGATGCACAGGCCGAAGACAAGCAGGTGAAGATCGAGAGGCGGCAATTTATCGCGTTGCGCGCCGCGCACGATAAGGGCCGAGAGCACCGCGTAGAGCACGGCATGAACGATCTTGTCGAGGCCGGGGATGTTGAGGAGGCCGCCGACTTCGGGCTCGGGCACGCGGACGATGCAGACGACGTAAATCATCACCGCCCAGACCGACGGCGGGTAGACGTAATACGCGGTTGAATTGCGGAGGCCCCAGCGGTGAATCCGCGAAATCAGCGAGGACGCGGCGGGCCCGCGTCTTTCGTCGCCGCCGGGCGGCTGCGGGAGTTGGGTCGACGTCATGAGAGTAAGCGCCGAACGCGCCGCATTCGCCTCATATGCCACACGAGCGCTCAGTCATGTCTACTTCGCTTTGCCGGCGGCTGCGAGCTCGGGTTCCGCCTTAGCCTCAGGCTCGGCAGTTCCGGCGTCGGCGACCTCGGGCGCCGGCATGACGGCCTCGCGGACCTTGGCTTCGATCTCGGTGCACAGTCCGACGTTTTCGATCAGCCAGCGGCGCGCGTTCTCGCGGCCCTGGCCGATCCTGTGTTCGCCGTAGGAAAGCCACGAGCCGGATTTGGAAATAATGCCGTGCGAGACGCCGAGGTCGAGCAGGTCTGCGTGGAAGCTGATGCCCTGGCCGAAGAGTAGATCCATCTCGGCCATGCGGAACGGCGGCGCGCACTTGTTCTTGACGACCTTGACGCGGACGCGATTGCCGATGTGCTTGTCCACTTCTTTGATCGCGCCGATCCGGCGGATATCGAGGCGCACCGAGCAGTAAAACTTAAGCGCGCGACCGCCGGGCGTTGTCTCGTTGCTTCCGAACATGACGCCGATCTTCTCGCGAATCTGATTGATGAAGATCAGAGTCGTCTTGCTCGACGCGACGTTGCTGGTGAGCTTGCGCATCGCCTGGCTCATCATGCGGGCCTGGAGTCCGAAGAATCTGTCGCCCATCTCGCCTTCGATCTCGGCGCGCGGGACGAGCGCGGCGACCGAATCGATGACGATCAGATCGAGCGAGTTGCTCTTGACGAGGCGCTCGCAGATATCCAGAGCCTGCTCGCCGCTGTCGGGCTGGCTGATGAGCATTTCATCCAGGTTCACACCGAGCTGGCGGGTATAAACGGGGTCCATCGCGTGTTCGGCGTCGATATAGGCCGCCATGCCGCCCGCCCGCTGGGCGTTGGCGACGATTTGTAACGCGAGCGTGGTCTTGCCCGAGGCCTCCGGACCGTAGATCTCACAGATGCGGCCGCGCGGGACGCCGCCGATGCCTAGAGCGGCGTCCAGAGAAATGGCGCCGGTCGAGATAGCGGGGACATCCAGCGCGCCAACTTCGCCATAGCGCATGATCGCCCCTCTGCCGTAGGCCTTTTCGATCTGACCCAGGGCGAGGTCCAGCGCTTTGAGGCGATTGGCCGAGTTGCCCGAATTGTCGTTGGTCTTGCTGTTGTTTTTGGCCAAGGTTCCGCTCCTTCATTTCCAGTGTTTCTGCATCTGGTTCGGTTTTTGGACTATCCCTGTTCGCACGATCTCGACCAACCCGCCCCTCGGGGGCAGGGGCTGCCGCGCGCGCCGGCGGTCAGGCGTTGGAGGTTACATCCTCGATGCGACGGATCAGCCGTTCGATCTGTTCGCGGCTGATGCTGGCCCCGGGTTGGGCGGCTTCGCGCGCCTCGATCAGGTCGCACGCGATCTGGAAGGCCGTCATGGCCCAGGCCTGGGGGCCGCCGGTGACGCCGTCGTCGCAGATCTCGCCGAATGTGGATTCGGTGAACGCCGCTGCCCGGTCGTAAAACTCGCGTTCCTCGGGCGGGATGCGCACCCGGAAGGTCTGAGTGCCGATCGTGATCTTGTGCGAGACGTAACTTTCGTCGGTCATGGTTTCGTCCTTCTATCCCGGGCTGGCGTGGCCCATGCGGCCGCCCGGCAAACCGTCGGCGAAATCACTCAGGGCCGGCTTCCGCGCCCTCGGTGGCGTGAATCTCATGCTCGATGGAGTCGATCTTCTCCAGGATGCCCTGGAGGCGGTCGCGCATGACATCTTCCTTACCCGCGACGCCGCTCAGTTCGCCCTGGACGCGCTCCATCTCCCCGCGCAGCTGTGAGCTCTCGCCCTTGAGGCGCTCGAGCTCGGCGGCGCCGGCTTCGAGCTCGGCGCTCGTGCGCTGGGTGTCTTCGCGCAGGTTTTCGTTCTGCCCCTTGAGCAGCTCAATCTCGGTGCGCAAGTCTTCGTTTTCGCGTTCGAGTTCACGCGCCCCGCCGACCTGATCGATCAGTTCTCCGACGCGACCGCGCAGCTCTTCATTCTCAAGCGCCGTGCGTTTGAGCAGACCGATGAGCCCTTCGACGCCGTGCTCGAGGCGGACAAGTCTGTCTTCCATGGTTCCCACCCGATTATCCCCTCGCCAATATCTTTTTCTCCGGAGCCCCGTTGCGTCCAATTGCTCAAGGCGCGCGGGAACCATCCTGTGTGTGTCAGTTGTAACGCGAGGCTGGGGGGCAATGCAAGGACGAAATTTTCGTTTTTTTTTCGCAGGGGCATTTGGCCTTGGTCTCGCCCCGGAAATATCTTCATCAGCCACGGGGATCAAGGGGGTCAAGGGGAAGAGAAGAAGAGGGATGAACCACGGCGGCACGGGGAGCGCAGGGGAGAGGAGGGCTTTGCGGCTTTGCGTGAATCCGTCTGTCCCGTCTGTCCGGCGTTCCCCGTGCCGCC
>JAJFLK010000449.1 GCA_021772735.1 Candidatus Sumerlaeota bacterium
ACTCCACACAGGGAAGCGATTTCGAATCCGCCTTCATCATGGCGCAAATCCTTGAGATCAGTGAGCAATGGGGAAGTTCGGCCGAATACTCACGCCTGGCCGTCAACCTGGCGCCCGGCCATCTGCAATCGATGGCGTGCCTGCTTTGGGGCCGGTCCACGGCAAAGCTGGGCGCGTTTGAAGAATCCGCCGGGGCGCTGCTTAAGATCGTCATGGAGCTGGATCCCGGCATGGGCGAGGCGTATCTGGAGCTCGCGCGCCTGTATTTGGACAACGGCCATTACGACCTGGTCGAGCAGACATTGGTCCGCGCTCGAAAGGAGGCCCGCTTCTCGACGTATCGAGAACTTTATTCGATCCAGGTCCAGGCGCTCGAGAAGCAGAATAAAGTTTCCGCCGCTCTGGATATGCTGAACGAAATGATGGGGCGCCATCCGTGGGATCAGCAGCTCGCCGTTTACGCAGGCGATTACTTCCTGCGGCGTGGCCAGCCCGAGCGAGCCGATGCCATCTATCGCGGAGTCCTGGCAGGCGCGCCCAACAACGCAAACGCCATGGCGGGCCTCGGGAAGATGGCCTGGGCCATCGATGACAACATCCAGCTCGCCGAACAATATTTCCGCAGGGCGCTCGCGACCGACCCGGCCAATCCCTATGTGAACGCGCTCATGGCCCGATTGATTGAAGCCAGGAAGAACTCCGGCGGATCGGGGCAGGTCGGGGGCCCCTCAGTCGAGGCTCTAACACCGGTCTCCGGGCCCAAAGCGCCGTAAAGGAGCCGGGCGTGTGCCGGGCGGCACGCGGCGGGAACGGCCGCCGCGCCATTCCGAACAAGACATCAGGCGGACGATTTGTTTCAATCCTTCTCTGGCTGGCCGCCGGAATCAACACGGCACAGAAGCAGCACGAACTTCTTGCCGAGTTCATGAATCCCGCCGTTCTACAGCAAGTCGATCCCGAGCCCAGTCGGTAACTCATGCAGCAACTCATGCAATACGACGAGCGGATGCGCCAAGCCAACGGCGCGCGCCTCATCGGTGGTTTGGATGAAGCCGGACGCGGACCGCTGGCGGGGCCGGTCGTCGCGGCGTGCGTCGTTCTCGGGCCCGAGGCCCGGCTGCCCGGCGTATACGATTCGAAGAAACTGACGCGGGCCCGGCGCGAGGCGCTCGCTCCAGAGATCCTCGCCGAGGCGCGGTCCGCCGGCGTGGGCCTGGCGACCGCTGCCGAGATCGATCGGATCAACATCTTACAGGCAACGCATCTCGCCTCAGCACGGGCAATGGGGGGACTTGCCGCCTCGCCTGAATTCTTGATTACGGATTTTCTCAAGCTACGTGGCGCGCCGTGCCCGGTCCTCGCGATCACAAAAGGGGATGCAACGTCACTGGCCGTCGCGGCGGCGTCGGTCCTGGCCAAAGTCGTGCGAGATCGAATCATGGCCGTGCTCGATGCCGAATATCCGCAATACGGTTTCGCGGGTCACAAGGGTTACCCGACGCGCGATCATTACGCGGCTCTGGAGCGCCACGGTCCATCGGCCGTCCACCGGTTCAGTTTCAAAGGAGTCGCAAACGGAAGCGCCGGCGCCAAAGTGTTTTCGGCAAGTGCCGATTCCGGCCGGCTCCCCGAGGAGATACCGCAGATTGATCCCATCCAGTTTCTGGCTCCCGACGTCGCGGCCGAGCTCGCATTCGGATTACTACCCGAATGCGAGTTCCCGGTCGCCGCGCGATGAATTGAATTTATGATGTCACCACACAGAAAGTATCCCGTTCTGACCGCCGAAGAGGCCGCGGCCCTGATCCCAAACGAGGCGACCGTCGCCTTCAGCGGATTCACTCCGGCCGGCACGGCCAAGGCTGTCCCAAAAGCGATCGCCGCACGCGCGCGCGAAATGCACGAACGCGGGGAAGCCTATCGGCTGCGTGTGCTGGCCGGCGCCTCGACAGGGGAACCCGTCGATGAAGCCCTGGCCGAGGCCGACGCCATCGCCTGGCGAGCGCCATACCAATCGAGCAATACTCTGCGGCGCCAGCTCAATTCCGGTCAGGTCGAGTTCGTCGATCTGCACCTCTCCCATCTCCAGCAGGCCGTGGCCGAAGGGTTTTTCGGCAAGGTCGATTTCGCCGTCGTCGAAGCGACTGAGATCGCAGCCGATGGCCGGGTCTTCCTCACGACTTCGATCGGCGCAAGCCCGACTTTTCTGGCGTCTGCCGAAAAGGTCATTATCGAAATCAACCGAGCGCAATCGCCGCGCCTGCGCGAAATGGCCGACATCAGCACCGTTCCAATCCCGCCGCACCGCAGCCCGATCCCCATCTATGACGTTATGGATCGGATTGGCTGGCCGTATGCGGCGGTCAATCCGGACAAGGTCGTCGGCATCGTCGAAACCGATGAACTCGATGAGGTCGCGCCCTTCAGCGAACCGGATTCGACGAGCCTCAAGATCGCGGCCAACGTGCTTCAGTTTCTTGAGGACGGATTGAAGGCCGGAGAGATTCCTCCCGAGTTCCTGCCCCTGCAAGCCGGCGTCGGGAATGTCTCGAACGCGGTGATGTCCGGCCTCGGGGCGAGCGATAAGATTCCGCCGTTCACGATGTATACCGAAGTGCTGCAAGACACGCTCGTGGATCTCATGATTGAGGGGCACTTGCTCGGGGCGAGCACTTCGAGCCTGACGCTGACTCCCAAACTGATGAAACGCGTTTTCGATGAGATGGATTTTTTCATCCCCAGGATCGTCATGCGGCCGCAGGAATTGAGCAACAATCCCGGCGTGATCCGAAGGCTGGGTGTCATCTCGATCAATACCGTTCTCGAAGTTGATATCTACGGTCATGCCAACAGCACCCACGTCGGCGGAACAAAACTGATGAACGGCATCGGCGGAAGCGGCGACTTCTGCCGCAACGCCTATCTGTCGATCCTGATGTGTCCGTCCACGGCCCGAGGCGGGGCGATCTCGACGATCGTTCCGATGTGTCCCCACGTGGATCACAACGAGCATTCGGTCCAAATCGTCGTGACCGAACAGGGCCTGGCCGACCTGCGAGGTCTTGGTCCCGAGCGCCGGGCCCGCCGCCTTATCAACCATTGTGCTCACCCGGCATATCGGGATTACCTCCACGCATATCTAGACGCATCGCCGCGGGGTCACATCCGGCACGATCTGGCGCGGTGCTTCGAGATGCACCTCAACCTTGCTGAGCACGGCCGGATGCTCCCCGAATTGGATCCCTCGCGGTTCGTCGGGTAAAGATTCGGGGAGGGCGCGCGCGGCCGCAGGCCTCACTCAACAATCGAAGGCCTCGCGCAACGAACTTCGGATCGTTTTCCATGCTTTGCTCGATCGTCATCAACACCTATCGCCGGCCCAAGAGTCTGGAGCGCTGTCTGGAGGCTCTGGCGAGTCAGGAGGGC
>JAJFLK010000450.1 GCA_021772735.1 Candidatus Sumerlaeota bacterium
CCGATTGAAAACGAGCCAGCCGATGGGTGGCTCGCGGGTAATCTGGACGGGTGATGGGTTATCGGTCATGTGAGAAAGTCAGGCGGCTCGATCGGCTGAAGAGGTTAACCACTGGGACACCGGGGCAATGGGATCACGAGGAAATTCAGAGTTAAACCACGGGGATCAAAGGGATCAATGGGGCCACGGGGTAACTCATATTGAAAGCCTTTGGATGCCGTCCTTGAGCCGAGGGAGATTGAAATTGAGAAGGAATCCTTTCTTGAATCGAAGCAGCCGGAGGTAGTTCAGAATCTGTGCGAGATGGACGCGTGAAAATGAGTCGACGCATTTAAGTTCCAGGAGAAGGCAGTCTTCGACGATGACATCGGCCCGAAATCCAAGGCCGAGATCTTTCCCTTTGAAGATGGCAGGAACCTCGACTTGATTGGTGGCTCGAATCCCAGCGTCGGCGAGCTCAATCATCAAAGCTCTTTCGTAAACACTTTCGAGCAGTCCCGGCCCCAGTTCCCGATGAACGTTCGTTGCCGCCGTGAGAACCCTATCAATCAAATCCTCTGAAGAGTCGATCAACGCAGATTTCATTCCTCGTACCTCCTGACCGATCCGATTCTCCGATTGCCATCTCTCCGATTCCCCTTGATCCCCTTGACCCCCGTGGTTTTCCCTCTTCCCGTTTTTTCTTCCCTGTGTTCCCCGTGTCCCCGTGGTGAATTCTTTTCTACCCCTTCAAGTCCCCGCTGTTCATCAGCCCTTCATTCTTCGCCATGACCAGGCAGGCCATGTTGCCGACGTGTTTATTGTCGAACATATCCTGATGCGCCTGCGGGATCTTGTCGTAGGAGTAGACCTTGGACAAAAACGGCTGGATGCGTCCGGCCTCAACCAGAGAATTGCCGCGCAGGCAATCGAGCGCGTTCGCGAAATGCGAACCGATAATCTGCTTCTGCATCATCCAGAGGTATCGCACGTCGAAGTGCAGGTTGAACCCGCTCGTCGCGCCGCAGATGACAACCCGGCCGAACTTGGAGCATAGGAAAACCGACGTCGGGAAAGTCTGCTCGCCCGAATGTTCGAAGACGATATCCGGGGAACGCCGCTCGCCGAGGATCTCCCAGATCTTCTTGCCCATCGCCTTCATGTCGCCGAACCGCGCCTTGCCCTCCTCGGGCGTCTCACCCCAGCGGAACGGCAGGTTCTCGAATTCGGTGCGGTTGATGTATCCGACCGCGCCCAGCTCCTTGCACTTCTCGCCTTTCTCGTCGCTCGAGACCACCGCGATCGCTTTGACGCCGAGCTCGCGGCAGATCTGCACCGCAAAGCTCCCGAGCCCGCCCGCGCCGCCCCAGATCAGCGCGACCTCACCGGGACTGATCTCGCCGCGCGTGACGAGCATTCGGTATGCGGTGAAATACGTCAGCGCGTAGCACGAGGCCAGTTCCCACGGCATGTGGGCCGGTTTGTTCAGGAGTTGCTGGGCCTGCACGCGGCAGAACTGCGCGAACGAACCGTAGTTCGTCTCGTATCCCCAGATCTGGCTCTTGGGCGCGGCCATCGGGTCGTAGCTTCCGAAGTCGCCTTTGGACTGCGTGCGTCGGCCGTGCGAGGTGTCTTCATAGTGGCAATGCGCGATGACCTCATCGCCCGGCTGCCATGATTTGACTTTCGCGCCGACCTTCCAGACGATCCCTGCGACGTCCGAGCCCGCGATATGGAAGTCATCGCCGTGGACTTTGAGCACGCTGACGGGCTTGCCCAGACCCGCCCACACGCCGTTGTAATTGACCCCGGCGGCGACGACCCGGACGAGAACCTCCTCATCGCCGATCTCGGGGATGGGCAATTCTTCTTCGACGAAACTGGTCAAGGGCTCGCCGAATCGATCTTCGCGGATCGCCCAGGCTTTCATCATCGCGGGCGCCTCGCCCGGTGTTCCAAATTCATGCAGTCCGAGTGTCGTTTGGGTGCCGCTGGTGGCCATGGTGGGTTAGTCCTCTTTGTAAATTTGTCTGTAAATTCGCGTCGGGTTTGACAATCTCGCTTAACAGTGCGGGGCAACCTCTTTGGGAGCGCGCGTCCCCCGGGTTGCCTCAAACTGTAAAAACGGTGGCACATATCATGACGTCCTGTTCGAGCGACGATCAAGCGTTTTCGACGATCCGGCCTTGTTCGATATCGAGACATGACGAATCGGCTGTCGGCCGATGGAACAATGCAAGTGCTCCGGTCGGTTTCATGGAGCCGGGTCGGGCCAGTCGTGCTACGTTGAACACGACTGCGTCCGCCATCCATTATATCAGCGGAGGGCAAACGATGAGCGTCACGACTTCTCAATCCTCCGTCATTCTCTCGGTCCAGAGCGCCGGGCGAGTCTATCGCATGGGCGAGGTGGACGTCCCGGCCCTCCGCGATGTGACCCTGGATCTACAGCGCGGCGAGCTTCTGGTCATCATCGGGCCTTCGGGATCGGGCAAGTCCACGCTTCTGAACCTGATCGGCGGGATGGATCGTCCGACGTCAGGCCATGTCCGGTTCGGCGAGATGGATCTTGGCGTGATCTCGGACCGCGAGCTGACACGATATCGCCGCTTCGAGATCGGCTTCGTTTTTCAATTCTATAATCTTGTGCCTTCGCTCACGGCGCTTGAGAACATCCAGGTCGCGACCGAAATGGCCGGGGATCCCATGGACCCGCTCGAAGCGCTTGAGCTGGTCGATCTGGTCGATCGCGCCGATCACTTCCCTTCCCAGCTTTCCGGCGGTGAGCAGCAGCGGATATCGATCGCCCGGGCCATCGCCAAGCGGCCTCAAATTCTGCTCTGCGATGAACCCACCGGCGCGCTCGATATCGAGACGGGCCAGCAAATATTGAATCTGCTGCTTCGTCTGCGGGCCGAACTGGGTCAGACGATTTCGCTCATTACACATAACGCGTCGATCGCACACATCGGAGATCGCGTCGCGACGTTGAAAGACGGCATCGTCGAATCGATTGAGATTAACGAACGTCCGCTCCGCCCCGAGGAGGTTCAATGGTGATCTCTGCCGGGCCGATCCTCCTGCGCAAGCTGCTGCGCGATCTGTGGGCGCGCAAGACGCCTCTGGCCGTGATCATAGCGATCGTCGCGATCGGCACCGGCTCGCTCATCATGAACGCCTCGATTTATCGCGATCTCAAGTTCGCGCGAGATGACTACTATCGTGAATTTCGCCTGGCCGATCTGAGCGTGTCACTGAAGCGTGCGCCTGAAAGCGCCGTTCGGCTCGTCGAGCAGACGCCGGGCGTGGCCGAGGCGCGCGGGCGGGTCGTCCTTCCGGCGCTGCTCGACCTGCCCAACCAGAGCGAGCCGATCACGGGCCTTGTCATCTCGATGCCCGAGACGAACGAGCCGATCCTGAACGATCTGCTCCTGCGCGAGGGGACCTGGTTCAGCGGCCCCGAGCAGGCAGAGGCGATCCTCAATCATCGTTTCGCCGAGGCGAACGGTTTCGTCGCGGGTGATCGGATCAAGGTCTTGCTCCTCGACGAGCAGCATGACGTTCTGGTTGTCGGCACGGCGATGTCGCCCGAATATGTTTATCTGATCCCGACCGACGGCGGCGTCGCGCCGGACCCCGCGCGCACCGGCATCATCTATATGCCGATCAAGTTCCTTCAGCGCTCGGGCGACCTGGAAGGCGCGTTCAACCAGATCGTCGCCCGGACGTTCGATAGCTCTCCGGCAGCGCTCGATCGGGTGCTCAACGTGATCGAAGATCGCCTCGACGCCTGGGGCGTCACCGATGCCACACCGCGTCGGAACTTCCCGTCGGTATCCTTCCTGGACAGCGAGA
Source organism: Candidatus Sumerlaeota bacterium (assembly GCA_021772735.1). Lineage (GTDB taxonomy): Bacteria > Sumerlaeota > Sumerlaeia > MVZB01 > JAJFLK01 > JAJFLK01. The sequence goes on from JAJFLK010000450.1 coordinate 3,835, forward strand.
TCCAGGGCATCCGGGCTTCGACGACGATCATGCCGACGATCTTCCTCGGCGTCGCGATGCTGATCTTAAATGTCGTCATCGGCCGGATGGTGGCGCAGCAGCGCTCGGTGATCGGAACGCTCAAGGCTCTGGGAAAATCAACGACGGCCATCGCGCTGCATTACTTGTGTTTCGGAACGTTCGCCGCCTTGCTCGGCGCGGCCGGCGGCGTCGTTTTGGCGTATTGGCTCCAGGGCGGCATGATCGCGATGTATCGGCAGTTCTATAAGCTGCCGAATCTCGAAGCGAGGTTTTATCCCGAGCTGTATGTGCTTGGCGTGTCGGTCTGCCTCATTGCCGCAGCCGTCGGGACGATCGCCGCAGCGCGACGTGCCGCCAGCCTGCATCCGGCCGAAGCCATGCGCCCGCCCCCTCCAGAGAAAGGCGGCAGCATCATCCTCGAACGGATTCCCATATTCTGGTCGCGTCTCTCCTTCCGCCGTCGTCTCGTTCTGCGCGCGATCTTCCGCAATCCCTTCCGCAGCGGCGTCAATTTCTTTACGACCCTCTTGGCGACAGCGCTGCTGATTACGACATTCTCGATGCGCGATTCGCTCACCTATTTGATGGAATATCAATTCAGCGCGCTCTCGCATGAGGATCTGAGCGTCTCGCTGCGCGAACCGGTCGGCGAGAGCGGCTCACGCGAGATCCTCTCGATGCCTTCGATTGCAACGGTCGAGCCTCAACTGAATGTCGTCTGCGATCTCTCGAACGGCCCTTTCAGCCGGCGCCTGGCCATTTCGGGTCTGCCCAGGGGCAATCGGCTCTCAACGCCTTTGGATGACCTGGGCCAGCCCGTGCCGATCCCGGACGAAGGTCTCGTCCTGACGGACAAGGTGGCTCGTCTGCTGGATGTCGAGGTGGGCGATTCGGTTTCGCTGCGGCCGCTGATCGGCGAGCGGCGGCGCGTTCAGGCCCCGGTTATTGCCATCGTGAAGACATACATCGGCCTTTCGGCTTATGCGGACATTCAATACCTGAGTCGGCTCATCGGCGAGGATTACGTCGCCAATTCCCTGCTCGCCACCTCTTTCGGTTCCGAAGGCTGGAACCTTCTATACAACGAACTCAAAAAAAGGCCCGGTGTTATCGGAGTCGCCCGGCGCGAGCGCGCCTTGGAACAGATGGAAGGGACGATGGGGGAGACTCAGGGCCGGGTCATCGTGATCCTGGTCATGTTCTCCGGGTTGATCGCGTTCGGCAGCGTGCTGAACACGGCGCTGGTTTCGCTTTCCGAACGCGAGCGCGAGGTCGGCACTTTTCGCGTCCTCGGATACACCAAGGGCGAAGTCGCGGCGATCCTGCGCGGCGAACAAATCATCCTGAGCGTCATGGGCACCTCGGTTGGCATGTTCGCCGGGACGGGGTTGGCCCTGCTGATATCGAAGGCTTACGACACCGATCTGTTTCGGTTCCCCGCGACCATCCTGCCGATCCGATACTTTCATGCGGCGCTGCTGATGGTGCTCTTCGTCGCGCTGGCCCAGGCCGTCGTCCGAGTGTACATTCATAAAATCAACTGGCTCGACGCGCTCAAGATTAAAGAGTAGCAGCAAGGAAGAAGGTAAAAGTAAAAAGGGAAAAGGGAAAAGGGAAAAGGGAAAAGGGAAGAGGGAAGAGGGAAGAGGGAAGAGGGAAGAATAGATTGTGATGGGGGAAAGGTAAAAGGTAAGGCGTCATTCGAAAAACTGGAATCATCATCATCGCAGCGGTTGTGATCGCCTGCGGGGGGGCGTTCTTCGGCGGCCTGGGCGGTGGGCCGGAGACCAGAGTCATCCGCCCCAGATTGGGCGAGATACAGGAGTCCTTCCGCGAGCCGGGACGCACGCGGCTCGAGAACACCTGGGCGATTTCCATGCAAGTTTCGGCCCGGATCGGCCGGATCGATCTGGAGCCCGGCGATCCGGTCGCCAAGGGCCAGGTGCTTGTCGAGGTCGATCGAGTTCCTTTCGAGGTTCGCGCGCGCAGGGCAGAGGCTTCGGTCGCAACGCTACGAGCCCGTCTGGCCGTCATGGACGACACGACGCTCGAAGAGACCTCTTCGGAAGAGGCTGAGGCCCGAGTGCGTAGCAGCCGCCAGGCGGTGATGGCGGCTATGGCCCGCGTCGCCGCGCAGAATAACAAAGTCGAGTTTGCGACGAGGGAACTGGAGCGGCGCAGGGAGCTGGCCGAAGATGGGACGATTGCCCCGACCGAACTCGATGACTTTCAGCTTGCAGCCGATACCGCAGGCGAAACTCTCGCCCAGTTCGAGGCTGGGCTTGCCGGCGAGCGTGAGAACCTCCAAGCCAATATCCTCGGCTCCCAGCGCGCGCGAGAAACTATCGTCCGCAAGCAAGTCGAGCGCCGCGAGAATCTGGCCCAGATCGCCAGCGCCGAGGCCGATCTGGAAAGCGCGAGGCACGATCTCGATCTTGCCCGCGTGGTCTCGCCGATCGATGGCGTCGTGCTCGCGCGATACGAGCGCGGCGAGCGTCCGATGGTCCTTGGCGATAAGCTTATCCTGCTCGGAGACCCGGCCGCGATTGAAGTCATCTGCGACGTCCTGACCGAAGATGCGCTCAAGCTGAACTCCGGCGCCGATGCCGTCTTGGAATCCCTCGGCAGTGGGGTGCGCCTGACGGGGCGTGTCACGCGCATCGAGCCGCAGGGTTTCACGAAACTTTCCTCGCTCGGCGTCGAGCAACAGCGCGTCAATGTCATTGCCTCGATTGACGATCCTCCGGCCAACCTCGGCGTCGGTTTCCGCCTCCACGCGCGCTTCATTACCGGCAGGAAAACCGACGCGTTGATCGTCCCGCGTTTCGCCGTCTTGCAGGCTCCGGATCAGAGTTACTATGTGTTCGTCGCCGACGGCGGTCGGCTCGCGCGCCGTCCGGTCCGGCTCGGCCTGCGCAGCGACCTGGAGATCGAAGTCATCGAAGGTCTGGATGAGGGTTCGCTCGTCGTCGCGACGCCGGATTCGACGCTCAAAGCCGGCGCCCGCATGACGGCTGTCGAGGGCGATTGAGCGAGGCGGGGCCCACAATTTCTTATGAACTCAACTGAACTTTTCCCCCTGGCCGAACGCCGCGAGAACCGCATCGTCATTTGTGGCGTGGCGACGCGCGAGTTCGCGCACCGCTATTCGATCCGGCATCTCGCGGTCGAGATCATTCCCGTCGCGCTTGATGAAGAGACGGGCGAGCCGATCCTGATCCTGCACCGGCGCAGTGAATTCAAAGAATCGGGCCCGGGTCTGCTCGATGTCTGCGGCGGTCACATGACGTTCGATCCGGAGCTTTTCTCATCGATTCCATGCGACGACCCCGAGGCGATACGTCGCGCCTTCGAGCTGACCGCGCATCGCGAGGCCGCCGAGGAGGTCCGCGTCGGGGCCGAGTCAGGCGAAGATCCGACGGCCGCCCAGGCATCAGACAGACCGGCGTCAGGCGGGCAAGCAGGGAAAGCCGGGCAAGGTCGAGATTGGACGATGTCCGATCATCTGAATCGATTTGGCGACGATAAATTCTTTTTTGAATCCGAGACGCGCGCACCCGACGGCCGCTCCGTGGATGCCGAGTTCTCCCAGGCCTGGGTCCTGGGTCTAGACCCCGGCCGCGAGGTCGAGATTTGGGACACCGACTCCGAGGGCGAACGCAGCCTGCCGGTCCATCGTCTGACGTTCGCCAAGCTCCTCGATGACTACTGCGTTGCGCCCGAAGAATTCTCCGGCGGCATAACACGCATCCTCGAATACCTTCTCGGCGATAATGACGCCCGCGAAAATTTCGAGAATTTGCTCGGCGAAGCGGCAAGGAGTGCGGCGGGGAAATCGTAGCGGATCTTGCGCCGCCCGTAGGGCGGGTGGGAGTTAAGAGAAGAGGAAGAGAACCACAGATTTCACCGATTTCCACTGATTTGAAGAATTGTATTTCCCGTTCTCTGAGCCTGCGTCCCCTCTTCCCCTTGACCCCCTTGGTCCCCGTGGTTCGCTTCCCTTTAATCTGTGAAAATCGGTGGAATCTGTGGTTCTCCTGTCTTCACCACTTCCCGGCTCCATTTCGCATCGCCGGATTGCGTCTTGGTTTTCACAAATCGCGCCGCCTATAATGTCGGAGTTGGCCGCGTAATGAAGTTTTTGATGAGCTTGGAAGATCTGCGTGATCGCAGCGCGGCGACGTGGACGACGAGGGAGTAGCAGATGCCATCGGCGACATCGAAGAAATCCAAGACCAAAACCAAGGCAAAGGTCGGCGTCAAACCCGCAGCCCGGGCCCGTGCCAAATCCGCAGCCTCGCGGCGCAAGGCGTCAGCGCCGCCGTTGCGTTTCGTTCTGGCGACGCCGATCTGCGATGGGCATGACGCGGCGATCGTCGCGATCACGCGCATCCTGCGCGAGCAGGGCGCCGAGGCGGTCTACATCGGGTTCAACAAAACCCCGCAGCAAATCGTCAAGGCGGCGGTCGAAGAGGGCGCCGACGCGATCGCGATCAGCACATACAACGGCGGCCACATGAGTTTCCTCCGGACGATCCTGACCGAGCAGACGCGCCAGGGTATCCCCGGCGTGCCGATGTTTGTCGGCGGCGGCGGGACGATCCTGGCCCGCGAGGTCGCCCCTCTGGAGAAGATGGGCATCGCCCGCGTGTATCGTCCGCCGATGGATCTTGGCGAGGCGATCGGCGATATGATGCGTCTGGCCGCGAGCTGGCCGCGCAAGAAGACCAAAGCTTCGAGCGCGGGCTCGGCCAGGAAGAAGAAGAATCCCGACGTGGAGCTCGCGCGGCGGCTCACCCGTCTTGCCAACGGCGCCGGAGCCGCCGGCGGCTCCGGCGGCGCAGGGTCATCGGCAAAAAAAGCCGCCGGCAAATCGCGCCGCAGCGCCCGCTCGAAAGCCTCTCGGAACGGCGCGAAGCCCGGCCCGCCTGCTCGTGTCTGGGGCGTCGGCGGACGAGGCGGAGCGGGCAAGTCGACCGTCGTCGATGAACTGGTCGCGCGTTTCCTGACGGCCTGCACCGGCCGGATCGCGGTGCTTTCAGTCGATCCAACGCTCGCCGATCGTATTCGCATGTTGAACTGTTATTCGCCCCGCGTGTTTGTGCGTTCGGTTGGCTTGAAACCCGGCCAGGCGATCGGTCGCCGAGTCGAGCCGCTGATCGCCGAGCTTCGCCGCCAGCCTTTTGAGATGGTCGTCGTCGAATCGGTCGGCCTGGGTCAGAACGACCTGGGAGTCGCCCCGTACGTTGATGCGTCGGTCTATTGCATGACGCCCGAATACGGCACGGATATACAGCTCGATAAGGAAGCCCTGCTGCACAGCTCCGATATCGTCGTCATGAACAAGCGCGATTACCCGCAGGCCGAGGCCAAGGGCCGGCGCGTGCGGAACTATTTGAAGCCTGGTCAGACGTTCTT
>JAJFLK010000046.1 GCA_021772735.1 Candidatus Sumerlaeota bacterium
AGATCGCCCTGGCGCATCCGACGAGGCCGGGCCAATCGATCGCGACGTTCGAACTCGCCAATCGCGCCGTTGCGACATCGGGCAACTATGCGACGCGAATCGAATCGGGTGGGCAGGCGCGAACCGATATATTCGATCCGCAGACGGGCGAACCCGCCATGGGCTGGTCGAGTCTCACGACGCTCGCGGCGACTGCAACAGACGCCGATGCCGCGTCCACGACGCTTTTCTCCGCCGGGGTTTCGGCCGGAAATTTTGACCCCCCGGGGCATCCATTCGCGAATCAATCTTCATTTCTTCGGCTGCTGGGTATCGAAACGCTTGGTCTTCGGCCGGCATCCGACGACGAATTCATGCCCGTGGTCTCCTGCGATTTCCCTTCACTCCACTGGACTTAGCCTCTGATGATGAAAGTTCATTGTCCGGCGGTGGGCCGCGTTCGTAGCGCGCCGCGCCCTGCTTTCGCTTGGGACTTGAATAGCGTGCGTCCGCGCGTAAAATGACGGCCCGGAGGGACTCCACGCATGGGATTTTTCAAGAAACGATCTGCAAAGGACGGTGATGCCGCGTCCTCGGGCTCCGCGCCCGCAGGCGCCATGACGAGCGCCGCCGGCCCGAGCGCCGGCGTGCCTGCGCCGTCTTTGACCGGATCATTGACAGAGCGTTCGGTGATCGAGTGTCTGCGCCAGGTGGCGCATCCCGCGCAGGGGCGCGATGTCATCGATCTGGGCCTCGTCTCGAATATCAAGATTGGCGGCGGCAACGTCAGTTTCGATCTTCAGATCGCCGACGCAGCTTCCCCGGCGACGGCCGAGCTGAAAGCCGCCTGTGCGGCCGCTGTCGGCAAGTTCCCCGGCGTCGGCCATGTCTCGGTGAACATGACCTCGAAGACACGCGCTGGCGATGAGGCGACGCGTCAGGTCATGCCCCAGGTCAAGAACGTGATCGCAATCGCCTCGGGCAAAGGCGGCGTCGGCAAATCGACCACAGCTGTCAACCTGGCTGTTGCGTTGAAACAGACTGGCGCCTCGGTCGGCATTCTCGACGCCGATATCTACGGACCCTCGGTGCCGACGATGATGAACATCGAAAATGCCCCGCGTTCGATGCCGGATCAAAGCCTCGAACCCGCGACGTCTCTGGGCATCCGTCTGATTTCGATGGCGTTTTTCATGCCGAAGAATCAGGCGGCAATCCTTCGCGGGCCGATGGTATCGGGTTACGTGACGCAGTTCATCCAGCGCGTCGTCTGGGGCGAACTTGATTACCTGATAATCGATTACCCGCCCGGGACGGGCGACATCCAGCTTACGCTCTCACAGCAGGCGCCGCTGACCGGTGCGGTCATCGTGACGACTCCCCAGGAGGTCGCGCTGGCCGATGTGAGGCGGGCAGTCTCGATGTTCGAGACGACCGGCGTTCCGGTGCTCGGAGTGTGCGAGACGATGAGCTATTTCATCTGCGATCAGTGCGAGAAGCGCCACCACATTTTCAAGCAGGGAGGCGGCGAGGCGATTGCGAAGTCGATCGGCGTGCCTTTCCTCGGCGGGGTGCCCATCGACCCGCGCGTGACCGAAGGCGGCGACGAGGGCGTTCCGATCGTCAAGGGCTATCCCGACTCGCCGGCGGCGAGTGCATACCGCGAAGTCGCCGGGGCGGCGGTAGTGCAGCTCGATATTCTCGAAGCCGAACGCGGCAATTACCTTCAAAGCTTTCAACTGGAGTGGGCCCGCTGATGGAAACCGTCCAACGCCTTTTAGTGCGCAAGATTGACCAGCTCGACAAATACACACTCGGCATCGAATGGGTCGATGGCCATTGCAGCCGCTGGCGGCTCTCTCATCTGCGTCGCCACTGCCCGTGCGCCGGATGCGTTGACGAATGGACCGGCAAGGCGCTCATCGATCCCACGCGCGTCGACGATGAAATCGGCGCGACCACCATCGAATCGGTCGGGCAATACGCGCTAACTGTCCATTTTTCTGATGGCCACTCGACTGGGATCTATTCCTTCGCGCTGCTGCGCGAGCTTTGTCAGTGCGATTCGTGCGCGGGCAGGGGGAGCGCGGCCCCAGCGGACGGTTCGGTTCAGGCCAAAAGGGATTCGCCGGATTCGAGCGGGGCCGAGGGCGCGACAAACTAATCCTCGTCTGCTTCTCGCGCCTTGCCTAGAGTGAACCGTGATGTGTCTACGGTTCGCTCGCACCTTCTTTGCTTTTTGCCTCGCCATCGTTTTGATGGTTTCTTCGGGCTGCACGCTCCTCGCGCCTCGGCCGCTCGATGTCCCCGTGACGTTGGGCTCGGAGCCGGCCTTTGCCGCGCTCGCAGAGGGCCCGACTTCGGTGCAGCTGTATTTAGAGGCGTTCGCGCCGCTTGAGACTCTGCGTTTCAGCTCGCGGATTCGCGCCCGGCGGTATCGATTCCTGGGCGTCGCTCTTTTCGATTCGAGCCTGATCTTCTCCGCGCCTGGTGATTTGCGCATGGTCGTCCGCAAACCCGGCGATCAGACCACCTTGCTCGATCTCCTCGTAACAGGCGGAAATCTCTCGGTTCACGTTCCGCTCGGCGACAGCCTTTTTACAGGCCCGGTCCCCGTCGAGGGCTCGCCATTGCGCCGCCACTTCGGCGTCGAGCCCTGGGATCTGCTCTCGGTTCTTGCGATCGGGCAGCGGCTCTCCGAAGTGGAATTCGAGATCGAGCGCCATCGCAAATATGACCGTGTCAAAGTTATAGATCCATCTTCGGACATCGCGCAGGGGTTGCAATACGTGGATGTCGAGCGAGCGACGGGCTTGCCGACTCGCGCGCTCTGGCGTCGCGGCCGCGCCCGCTGGAAGGTCGATTATCGCCGGTGGATCATCGTTCAATCCGACGCGGCGGTGACCTCCGAACGTGCTCGATCCTGGATCATGCCATCGGAATTCGTCATCACGGGGCGAAAGCCGCGCGTCCGCATCGAGATCGGTCCACGGCAGGCAAGTGAAGAGGGGAGATCAGCGCAGTATCGAATCAATCCCAAGCTCAGCCCGCGAGCTTTTGAAATCCGCGTCCCGCCGCATACCACTGTCGGCGGACTTGACGAGATCGACGAGGCGCTG
>JAJFLK010000451.1 GCA_021772735.1 Candidatus Sumerlaeota bacterium
ACGGCCTTCATCACCAGCGGGATCGGCCTGCTGCGGCCCGACGACCTCGCCGCGCGTATGGGCAAATCCGCCGCCGAGTTCCGCATGCTATTCGGATCGATGACCAAACTGGTCAACGAAGTCCGCGAAGACTTGGATAACGCTCCGCCGAGGTCTTAAATACTCTTCAGCGCCTCGGCCTGATGGAACGTCACGACCGCATCGACGACCTCCGTGAGCTGGCCCGTTATGACGCGATCCAGCGAATAGAGCGTCAGGTTGATCCGGTGATCCGTGAGCCGATTTTGCGGGAAGTTGTAAGTTCGAATGCGTCCGGAACGGTCGCCCGTGCCGACCTGAGAACGCCGATCGGCCGAGCGCTCGGCGTCGAGCTTGGATAGCTCCAAATCATAGAGCCGCGCCCGCAGCACCTTGAGCGCTTTGGCCTTGTTTTTGATCTGAGATTTTTCGTCCTGTTGCGAAACGACAAGGCCCGTCGGCACATGGGTGATGCGCACCGCCGAATCGGTCGTGTTGACAGATTGACCGCCGGGGCCGCTCGAACGGAAGACATCGATCTTGATATCCTCGCTGCGGATTTCGATATCGACCTCTTCGGCCTCGGGCAGAACGGCGACGGTGACGGCCGAGGTGTGAACGCGCCCTTGGGTTTCAGTCGTCGGGACGCGCTGGACCCGATGGGTGCCGCTTTCGTATTTCAATTTGCTGAAAACCTTGCCCCCGGCGATCGAAAAGACGACCTCCTTGAAGCCGCCCAGATCGGTCGGGCTCGATGAGATCAATTCGGTCTTCCAGCCCTGGCTTTCGGCAAAGAGATTATACATTCGGAACAGGTCTCCCGCGAAAAGCCCCGCCTCGTCGCCGCCGGTGCCGGCGCGGATCTCCATGATGACGTCCTTCGCGTCGCGGGGATCTTTGGGCAGAAGGAGGACTTGAATCTTGAGGTCGGCCTTTTCGAGGTCGGCGCTCGCTTGGGCGAATTCGGCTGCGGCCATCTCGGCCATCTCGGGATCCGAATCGCCTCGCATCTCGCGTGCCTGGCTGACCTGCTCGGCGAGTTTGGTCCTCGAGCGGAAGGCCTCGACGACTTCGGTCAGTTCCTTATGCGATCGCGCGAGGCGTTTGAATTTCTCCCGGTCGCGCACGGTTTCGGGTAGGGAGAGTTCCTCACCGACCTCCTGCCAGTGCGTTTCGATCTCCTTGTACTTTTCTGTCAGATCGATCATATTTGATTTTGCGCGTCTTTCTTTATCTGGAGGAACGATCAAGGCCCGGGTCGCAAATGGTCCTGACCCGGCCTGCCCGCGGCCGGCCGGAGCCCGATCCACCAGCGCGAGCCCCGCAGCCTATCAGAGGCGATGCATGATAAGCATGGCGAAAGTTTGCTGCTTCATGAGGGCGCCGCTCACGCGGGCCTTGCCCGCACCCGGTTCGCTTCGCTAGTATCCGAGGCTTGTTCCGCAGGCACACGGCGGTCGCCCTGCGCGGCAAGTCAACTCGCACCCCAAGAAAGCACGCATATGAAGGCGATTGAACTGAGAAAAGGCTCGAAAATCGAGCACAAGGACGACGTTTGGGTCGTCACGGATACCACGCATCGCACGCCCGGCAAGGGCCAGGCCGTCGTGCAGGTCCGCCTGAGCAGCCTGACTGTGGACCGATCCATGAACGAACGCTTCCGTTCGACCGAGGAAGTCAATCAGGCCGAGTTCGAAACCCGCAAGATGAACTACCTCTATCGCGAGGGCGACCTGCTCACGTTTATGGACAACGAGACTTACGATCAGCTTGAAATCGACGCCGCAAAACTTGGAGACCAGGTTTATTTCTTGAAAGAGAACATGGACGTCATCGTGCAGTTTATCAACGGCACTCCGATCAGCCTGGATTTGCCGGCCAAGGTCGTCCAGGAGATCGTCGAGACCGAACCGGGCGTCAAGGGCGATACGGTCAACAACGTCACCAAAGACGCCAAGACCGAGACCGGCCTGAAGATCCAGGTTCCGCTGTTCGTCGAAGAAGGCGATAAAATCAGGATCAACACCGAGACGGGTTTATACGTCGAACGGGCGAAAGAGTGAGCGGCGCGGAACACTTTCGCTCGAGAAAAAATTCAAATCGGCCTCTCCCGCGACGACTCAGTCACTGGTTCCTGTCACGCGAAAATCAACAACAAATGGCAGATGATCGCTCGTGACGCCGATATTCGTATCGGTCGCTTCCAGACCGGCGACCCCGAGCTGCGCCGGGTTCATGGAACTCGTATTGAGAACGAAACTTTCGGCGACCTCCATGACGCTGTCCGAGTAAATAATACGGTCCAATTGCCCCGGCGGATACTGCCCGTTGCCCTGCCAGGTGAAGTTCTCGCCCGAGATCGGATCGACCGCGAGCAAATTGGTCAATGCGCTGCCGTCCCAATCGGCGGCGACGTCGGCGCCATAGGTGGCTTCGTCGATGACGTCGCCGGCAAGAAAATTATCGAGCGGCGGAACAGCGGCCGGCCCGCCGACGAAATTAAAATCACCCAGCGCGATGATCGCCGTGCCCGGAGCGAGCTCAAAGTTCTCCTCGTTGCCGTCGCGCCCTTTGCCGATCCACGAGATCATCGCGTCCACGCTCTTCTGACGCCGTGCCTGTTCGCCGCGTCCGCCGTTGCAGCATTTAAGGTGAACGCCCATAAGGTAGAGATCAGCCGACGAAGTGTCGTCCGGAAGATCGACCAGGGCCATCGTCACGCCGCGCGAATCCGAGGGCGGGTCGGTATCCTGGCGCATCATGGAGAGCGGATATCGAGAGGCGATCACGTTGCGCAGCCGCTGGCTGATTCCCGAGTATACGTGCCATTGCGTGGAAAGATCGCCGAGGACGGAGTTGAGCCGTTCGGCAATCTGCTCGTCGGTGGCTTCGGGGATGATTTCCTCGAAGAGGATGACATCGGGCCGAAGCGCGAGCAGGACTCGTGCATAGGCCTCATCCGAAGCCGGATCGGCGACGAAGCGCCGCTCGGTGTTGTAGGTCACGACGCGGATCAGGTCGTCCTCCGATTTCGAAAAGTCGCCTTGCTCGGGATCGTAAGCGGCCCCGGGCGAGGCCAGCGCAAGACACGCCGTCGCCAGAGCAAAGATCGCGATTGATTCAGGTTTGCAATACTTCATGGCATTCATCTATTTGGGTTCCTCCTGCGGGCTCTCCCGCATTAATGTGCTAATTTCAGGCTGGCGCAATCGCTCGTCGGATCGCGCTTCTTAACGTTGCCTGGCGCAACGCTAGAGAATCGTCCCGCGATTTGTAAGTCGAAAAGAAGGCGTCGTATGGTTCTTACGAGATCACGCAATGCCGTCACGCGCCAAAATTACGTGCCAGAATCACGCGCCGAATTTGGAGAGCCTTCCGGCGTTGGCAAGCATCAGCCCGAGAAGGCGGGTCGCTGGGATCGTTCCGATGCTCCCCGATAGCGCTTCGGTCTCCGTGTATCGCGTTGTCTGATCGATGTCGCAGAACGGGCCGGTGACGAGAAGCGGCACGGGATGCCAGGAGTGGCCGCGCATGACGCAGGGGGTGGAGTGATCGCCGGTGATGGCAAGGACATCGGGTTTGAGATCGAGCAGCGCGGGCAGTGCCGCGTCGACCTGTTCGATGACGCTGACCTTCGCGGCCAGGTCGCCGTCTTCGCCGCTCGAATCGGTTTTCTTGATGTGGATGAAGAAGTAATCGTGCTCGGCCCAGTGCTCGGCGACTGTATTGAACTCATCCGCCGGAGTCGGTCCGGTCTCGTAGAGCTTCATCCCGGCCAGGCTTGCAACTCCGCGATAGAGCGGATACGCCGCGACGGCCGCCGCGTTCAGGTCGTAGAGTTCACTGAATCCCGGAAGGCCGGGGTGGGCCGAAAATCCGCGCAGCGTAAGGCCGTTGACAGTTGGCTCATCTTTCAGAACCTCGGTCGCGCGTTCGACGAACTTGCGGACCACGGCGACGGTGCGCCCTGATCCCCCTGGTTCTGAACCTTTTTCCTTTTCACTTTTCCCTTTTGCCTTGGCCGTGACGGCCAGCGGCGCGACGCCGGTCTTTTGCGGGTCGGTATCTTCGAGCGCGGGGTTCAATCCCTCGGCGTCGAACATGACGCAGAATCGGTGCTCCTTGACGGGGCGGACTTCGATGCCGACACCGTCGATATCGGAGATGGCCTCGTCGAGTTTCTTCGTGATGCGCGCGCATTCCTCGTTGCTCGGTCGCCCGGCGCGTCGGTCGGTGATCTTGCCATCGGCGTCGAGCGTGCAGAAATTGCCCCGCGCGGCGATCTGATGCGGCCCGAGCTCATATCCGATCCCGAGCGCTTCGAGCACGCCTCGGCCGATCCGATGGCGTTCTTCGAGCGGATCGTATCCGAACAGCGCGAGGTGACCGGGCCCCGAGCCGGGTGTGATCCCGACTTCGGTCGGCAGCGTGCGACCCTGGGCCGAGCGCTCGGCAAGCGCGTCCAGGTTCGGCGTTACGGCTTTTTCCAGCGCCGTCTGGGGAGAATCGCCGGTGTGGATGCCGCCGATGC
>JAJFLK010000452.1 GCA_021772735.1 Candidatus Sumerlaeota bacterium
TCCGTAATCTCCGCATTTGGTACAGCGGAAGACGTATGCACTGGGCGAACCATGCTTGGTGAACGCCTTGAAAAGGAGTTCCACCTCCTTGTCAGTAAATACACCTACCACGTCTCGGATAATTGACTTCGCTTCAAGCCCGAACGCCTGAAGTTCCTCATAGCCCGCATGGCAGATAAACTGACCGGCATCACCGCAATGAGTCCACCATTGTGCGTCTTGCCAGCTATTGAACCCGGGCGTGCGGTATGCAACTTCTTCGACCACTTCTCGCGGGACCTTGCTCCATGGGCCTTCACTTCCGACTCCGTCCTCATCATTGAAGCTCGCATCAAATTTATCGTGAGCCGAACCATCCGCGATGCACCACGGGCAGATGCACGCGTCGCGGTTCTCAACGGCGTAGAACGTCAGGTCATAGATGTATCCGCGCGCCTTGCCGCAGCATCGGCATTCGGCATCAGACGCAATGATGGCGCCGTTAGCGATCGGGTCAGGATGGTACTTGAATGTCGGCAGTTCCATTTGCGGCTCCTATCAGACAACGCTCTACGCTCAACATCGTGAGAATACGAGCTCGCAATCCAAAGTTGAATCGCACTATACCTTTCTCTCCCCATTCTCCAAACGGAGAAACGCCCCGGAGGTTGTTCCCCGGGGCGCTTCACAATACAAATAGAGTGGGCCTGTAAGCCGAGTCTTGTCCGGCGCTGCGGCGTGAACCGAGGCGCCGGGGCGATCATTCATCTGGGCCGGACGTCGCCATCCGGCTCGAGCAGCCTACCCGGAACTATAGCGCGGCGGGCCGCCGCATCGTTCCCTATTTGGCCTTGCACCCGATGGGGTTTGCCAGGCCGCCGTGTCGCCACGACGCCGGTGAGCTCTTACCTCACCATTTCAACCTTACCTGTGCCCTTGCGGGCCATCGGCGGTATCTTTTCTGTTGCACTTTCCGTCGGGTCGCCCCGCCTTCCCGTTAGGAAGCATCGTGCCCTGTGGTGCTCGGACTTTCCTCCAGCGGGCGCGCGCCGAAGCCCGCCCCGCCGGCAATCGCCCGGCCCACTCTGGTTGTAAGATTACCTTATCGGAGACGCGCGGCGCAATCGGTGGCTTGGAATCGGCATGCGTCGGCTCACGGGATTCGAGCTCTCGGGTCTGTCGCATGCGGTAGACTCACTTCTTTGGCTTTTCCGCAGCGGCCGGCCGGGGCCTTCTACGTTTGCGTGAAGGGCGACCATCCTTGGTTGGCCTGGTCGGCTCGGCCGATTTCTTTGGTCCGGATGACTTGCTCGGCTTGGTTTTTCTATCTTTCGCAGCCGGCTGACTCCGGCCGCTTTTGATCACCTTGCGCGAAAATGTCAGGACCGAAGGCACCGTCTCGATTCGCTTGAGCAGGGAATCGAGCGTCCCCTCGTCCGGGACAAGCACAATGAACTTCAGGATTGCGCGATGCGTCTTCAAGTTCGAGTGCGTTTCGACATCCGTGATGGCGATTCCCATGTCTGTAATGGCCGACGTGATGTCCATCATCAGCCCCTGACGATCCTGGCAGATGCAGCGAACGCTTGCTTTGAGGGACTTCGTCGCGCTGTCGCCCCATTCGACCGAGACCATTCTGTTCGGCGTATCGAGGTGCTGCTTGCGCAGCCGCATGAGCTGTGGACAGGCCGGTTTGTGAACGCTGATCCCGCGGCCCTGCGTGATGAACCCGGCGATGGAGTCACCCGGCTGGGGTTCGCAGCATTTCGCGATCCGCGTCAGCGCGCCGGGCATGCCTTCGATGAGGATCTGGCTTGGCTTCTCAGCCCGACGTTCACGTTTCGAAGCCCTCTTGCGTTCGGGCGATTCTGCGGGTCTGTCTTCGAGGCCCATCCGGGTAATGACGGTGCCCGCTTTGACGGTGCCGAAGCCGATCTCAGAGATCAAATCGGCGCCGTTGGAATACGAGAGTTGCGCCGCGACGGCGTCGAGAAGTTTCGCCGCGCGAGATTCGGGCAGTTCGAGCCCCCGCGCTTTGAGCTCCTGCGCCAGCGCGCTGCGGCCTCGATCCTGATAGAACTCCCGGTCGTTCGCCTTGAGCCAGTGGCGAATCTTATTCCCCGCGCGTCCGGTTTTGACGATCTGAAGCCAATCGCGGGTCGGGTGCGCCGAATTGGATGTTTGAATTTCTACGATGTCTCCGGTTTTGAGAACTGTACGCAACGGCGCCATCTTATGATTGACCTTCGCGCCGTGGCAGTGCGAGCCGATATCGGTATGAATCCTGTAAGCAAAATCCAGCACCGTCGAGCCACGCCGCATCTCGATCACTTCGCCACCCGGGGTGTGGCAGAACACAGAGTCATCGAAGACGTCGTGCTTGAGCGCGGCCATAAACTCCTGCGGATCGCGAATGTCCGATAGCGTGTCGATCAACTGCCGCAGCCATGCCATCCGTTCGGCTTCGATCCTCTTGGTTGATTGCCCGGTCCGGTCTTCCTTGTAATTCCAGTGCGAGGCGATGCCTTCCGAAGCGACGCTGTGCATCTCCTCAGTTCGGATCTGCATCTCGATAATCTCGCCATCCGGACCCATGACGGTCGTGTGGATCGATTGATACCCGTTCGGCTTTGGACTCGCGATGTAATCTTTGAACTTGCCGGGGACGGGTTTCCAATGGCGATGAACGAGCCCGAACGCCTTGTATGCTTCGTCCACATCTTTTGTGATCACGCGGATGGCGATCAGGTCATGGATCTCGGTAAAGGTCAGCCCATGGCTCAGCATTTTCTTGTAAATGCTGTTGATGTGCTTGACCCGCCCGGTGACCATCGCCTCGATTCCCTCCAAGGCCAAAGCCTTCGTGTAGTCCGTCCTCATTCGGCGGATGACCGCGTCGTATCGCGCGCCGTTACGCTGCAAGTGCCCGTCGAGTTGACGATAGAAAACCGGGTTCAGATACTTTAGCGAAAGGTCTTCGAGTTCGTTGCTGATCTCTTCCATCCCAAGCCGATTGGCCAGGGGCGCGAGGATCTCCATCGTCGTTGTCGCGATAGCTTTTTGTTTTTCGGGCGGGAGGTACTGGAGCGTCCGCATATTGTGCAGGCGATCGCACAGCTTGATGATGACCACGCGAACATCGCGAGCCATGGCCAGGATCATCTTGCGCAAGTTGCTCGCCTGATGCTCGCGATCCGAGGAGAAATTCAGCTTGGAGATTTTCGTTACGCTTTCGACAAGTTCGGCAACGGGATCGGGCAGCAGGCTCTCAATGTGCTCGCTCGTGAACCCGCAGTCTTCGATCGTATCGTGAAGCAGGCCGGCGGCGATCGTTGCCCAGTCCGTGACGCGTTCGGCGAGCAGCAGCGCGACCTCGATGCAGTGCGAGAAATACGGTTCGCCCGACATGCGCGTCTGGCCGTCATGCGCGGCCTGGGCGGTTGAGTAGGCGATTCGAACGTAGTTTTCATACTCGGGAGATAGCCGCGGATCGATACGTTCGAGCACGTCCTCGACCGGAGGATAGAGGGGCAGGGGAGGCTGCATGGCCTCGGCAGGGCGCCGGCGTGAGGCCCCGGCCCCAGGGCCGGGTTTAACCTCGGGATTGTGATCCGAGGGGAAACGTGAGGGCTCTGATGCCATTTTCCTCGCCTCTATGCTTCGCCTTCGGCTTGCGCCTCGCCCGAAGCGGATTCGGCCAGCCGACGCAGGGGTCGGTCCAGTTGTCTGCGCCCCGCCGGGCTCATGCGGTCGATGAACAGCGTCCCGTCCAGATGATCGATCTCATGAAGAATACAGCGGGCATGAAGGTCTTCGCATTCTTCGATGACCGTCTCGCCATCGAGTGTTGTATAACGAACTTTGATCAGCACCGACCGCCAGACTTCGCCCTCGATCCCCGGCAGGCTGAGGCATCCCTCCTGGTAATCGTCGTCTTCGACCGACTCTTCGAGGACTTCGGGATTAATCATCGCCACGGGGCGCTTGGGCTCGGACTCTCGCTCCTCGGCGCGCGCCCAGTTCACGTCCACGATAATAATGCGTATGAGCAGACCCACCTGAGTCGCGGCCAGGCCGATCCCGCTCGCCGCATACATGGTCTCGGCCATGTCCTCGGCCAGCAGGCGATGCTCGTCGGTGATCTCTTTGATCGGCTGCGCCTTTTCGCGCAGCACGGGGTCGCCGTAGAGTCGGATATCAAGCAGTGCCATAGGGGTCTCTATTTCAGGTCTTCGTGTCGCGTCGCGCAAGATCGATCAGCGCGTCGAATAAGTTGATCTGCTCGGGCATCTGGGCCAGACGTTCGGGGTGCCACTGCACTCCGATGAAGAACGGGTGATCTTCGAGCTCAATGGCTTCGACGATTCCATCTTCGGCACGGGCGGCGATTCTCAGGCCTTTTCCGATTACGTCGAGCGCCTGATGGTGCGAGCTGTTCACTTCGATCGTCCCGTCGCTTTGCAAGGCTTCGGCGAGGCGAGTGCCGGGGACAATCTCGACGCCATGCCGAGGTTCGGGAACCCCGCCCTTGGCGTAATGCCGCACATCGGTCGCTGCGGGCCCGTCATAGAGCAAATCCTGATGCAGCGTTCCGCCATGGGCGACGTTCAACTCCTGAAATCCCAGGCAGATGGCCAGAGTCGGCGTTCGGGCTTTGATGAGCGCGTCGATCAGGGCGAAGTCCGTGACTTCGCGTTCGGGCTCCACGCGGACCACCGTCGGCGGCTTGGCCGCTCCCCACGAGGCGCCATCCAGATCGTATCCTCCGATCAGTATGAATCCATCAACGCGCGCTACCGCGTCCTCAATTATTTCAGAGCCCTCAAGCTGCGGCAACAGCGAAGGGATGCCGCCCGCCCGTACGACCGCCTCCCAGTAGGAAGGCTTTATTGAAGTCACGCCCGAGCCGCCGACGCGCTCGTAAGTCGTGTTGATG
>JAJFLK010000453.1 GCA_021772735.1 Candidatus Sumerlaeota bacterium
CCTCTTCGGGCTCGTCGGTCGCGTCCAGGATCGACAGCGCGGCCGCGCCGAGATAGTAGCGGTAATACGGGTTGTCCGGATTCTCGGCGACAAGCTCGGCCAGACGAGGCCAAGCCGAATATCCATTGCCTTCGAGCACCCCGAGCCGCAGGCCCATCAGCTCGATCTCGGCCTCGGTCAAGCGTGCCCCGGCCAGTGTATCGAGCGCCTCGCGGGCGGCATCGCGGTCGCGCGCGCCCATCGCCGCTTCGAAGTAAAGACGCGCCCTTCTCAGATCCGAGCGGTCAGCCCGGAATGTCACCTCGGCCACGCGCAGCGCTTCATCGTGTTCATCGAGTGTCGCTCTCGCATACGCCAGGGCCTCGGCGATCTCGTATCGCTCCGGGTAATCGCCGAAGGATTTATCCAGCAGAGTCGCCGCCTGACGCACGACCCGCTGGCCCGAAGCCGACATGCTCTGATACATCCAGGGCCGAACCCAATTCGGTCCGTCCGCCGCATAGACCGCCAGTGAATTGATGAGCAACGCCAGCGCCGTCTCGTCATTCGGATAAGCCAGATGATACGGCAGCATGCGGGCCGTCGCCTCGAAGCCATTGCCTTGGTCGATCGCCTCGACGGCCGCTTTGCGCGCTTTGTGCTGAGCCTCCGCGATCCGAATATTCCCCTCGTTGATCTCTCCGTTGACGACCTGAAGCGTCATCTCGATCGACGCGTTTTCTTCACCCAGCTTGCGCACGAGCTTCCGGCTGACGTATCGCCATTTCACCGAATGAAGCGTCGGGAAGAACCCCCAGGATTCTTCCAGATGCCAGGCCTTGTCGATCGTCTCGGGCGCAAACCGGTCGTTCTCCCAATTCGCGGGAACCCGAATCTGACGCCGACGCGGGATAAATCCATGCCCGCGCTTGTTCGAGACGCCCGGCCATCGATGCCAATCGCGCGGATCGCGCAGAAAGATCTGTGTCGGCACCAGCTCGTATCCGACCCCGACGATGGGAATGTTCACGATCGGAACGTAGCTAACGACGCCGACGAAACAATCCACGACATCGCGCGGCAAGCCCAACGCCACATAGATCGGCGTCTTCCACCAGGCAAACGATTCGGGCGGTGGGTCGAGCACATGAAACGGGCGGCCGGTCAGCTCGCTTCGAAGCTCTCGGATCGGCTCGGCCGGCATCGGATAACGCACCAACGCGGGCGCATCGGCCGGAATCGGCGCGGCGATCGGCATGGGCGGATTGATCCACTCCAACGTCTCGCTCAGATCGGGGCGGAACGACTGCGCCGAGGCGGCGCTCGCGCCAAGAATGAATGCGCCAATGACGGCGGCGCAAATCAGAAGTCGCGGACTGCGGGAACGGAACAACATGGGTTCGGGCGACTCGCTTTCGGGATTGGGTCGGGCAGGGGGCGGTGGGATTTGCAGAGGCCGCGGCCGAGGGCGGCGCGGGCTCGATCCTACTTCATCAAACCGGCGGTTTTAGGGTCAAGGCTTTATGCAACAGTGTCAGCGGCTCGCCCGCTTGGCCTTCAATCATCCCGACCGTCGGAGGCTTGCCGAATCGCCCCGGACCGGCCGCGCCGGGATTGAAAAACATCACGCCATCGATTTGCTCAAGCTTCGGGACATGACTGTGTCCGTAGACAATGACGTCGGGTTTGAACTCGGCGAAATAATCGCCCATCAGCGCGAGGTTCACCGAGGGCGCTTGCGGCAGGTGACCGTGCGTCATCGCGATCCGCGCGATTGGCGTTTCGATGCGCTGCTCCAGCGGACGCCGCCGCGCATCGGCCGGATAATCAACATTGCCGCTGACGGCGCGGACCGGAGCCACGGCTTCAAGTTCAATGAGGATGTCGTCGTCGGCGACATCGCCGGAATGAAGGATCAGATCGACGCCCTCGAAGAACCTCAGCACGTCGGGCCTGAGCACGCCGTGCGTATCCGAGATGACCCCGATGCGATAGACCGGCTCCGTCATCGCCCGGAGTCCTTCAAGTCCTCAACGCTCTTATCCGCAGCCCGCCGGTCGATCTCTGCCTCCAGTTCGCTCCCGTATTCGCTCGCCTTGGTTTCCACACGCGCCGCCGCGTCACGGCTCAACTCGCGCAGGCGCAGGTAGGCCGCGTCCTTATCATCGGCCAGCTTCTCTCGGACCTCGGCCAGCTGGTCGACCGTCTTGTCCAACGCGTCCGAGGCATGGGTGGACGTAAAATCCCGCAGGTTCTGCAGGTCGGTCTCCAACACATCGATGTAATAGCCGGCTCGGGTATCGCGGTCGCGGACCATCGTCCCGATCCGGTCGAGCCGTTCGCGAATGCGTGACCATTCGATCCCGCCGCGCGTGGCTTCGTCATCGCCCGGGCGCCGAGCCTCGGTTTGCTCTTCCTTGTTCTGCTTCCTGCTCTCGACGCCCTTCTTGAGCTCGTCGAGCAGTTCGCGCGAGTTCTTGATGAGTTGGCCGTTGTCGTATGTCTGGAAAAGCACAAACCCGGACATCGTGAAGGCCAGCGCGGAAAGAAGAAGCGCCATCCATGCGACCGAATTCGAGCTGCTCGGCGGAGGACGCAGGGGCGGCGGAGGCGGGGGCTGTTGAGGTCGTCGAGCCATATGAAGTATAAGGTGGCCAAAGCCACGCGCGATTTCAACCGTGATCGAGCCTGGAAGATTTTTGGGATCGGCACTCCGTGACACTTTCCAGCCCCCACGCACCCCGCGCCGCAGCCGAAATTTCTCCTGCGCCTGCCGATTCTTCGAACGGCCCGCCGACGGGCGCCAGTCAGGATCCCGGCCAGATCCGCAGGATGTTTGCCGGAATCTCGCCCAGTTACGATCGGCTCAATTTCCTCCTTTCGGGCGGACGCGATAAACGATGGCGCGCCCGCCTGGCCCACACCCTGATCGATGGCCTCGCCCCCTGCCGCCACATTCTGG
>JAJFLK010000454.1 GCA_021772735.1 Candidatus Sumerlaeota bacterium
CGCCGGGCGGCAGCGTGATCTCGATCAATCGAGGATCCCATCCCATCCGGCGCGCCAACGGACCACGGATGAACCGCTCGGCCGAGTCGCGCCCGGCTTCGCGCCTGCTGTCGATCAAGTCTCTTCTGCCCATAGGATGCCCAGCTCAAGGTACTGCCGTACTCTTCCCGGCGTAACGGATTGCACCGGGCGAACGGGACTTTATCCTCAGTCGGAGCGATCATCCAATGGGTTTTGGTTCTCGATCGCGAACATACCATCAATCAGGAATGTCATTGATGATGACGGGCAAAGAGGATTCTCCGCAGATCGTCAAGGCGGGAACCTGCAATGCGGAAATCCCGTGAGCGGGCCAGAGGGAGAGCGAGGCCCGCTCACGGAGAATTCGCCTATTCGGCAACAGGCAGGGCGATATGGCTCTGCGTTGGATCGAGGGCGAGAATCGAAGTTTCGCTCTCGGAGGTCTCGCCCATAACTGCGCCGAGGCGTGCGGCCTCCTCGGGACCATACGACTGGGCCAGCACGACGGGCGGCGGCGCCCAAGCGTCGATCTCGGCAAGTGTGTCCAAAACGACATAGAAGTGGAATTCGGATCCCTCGCCGCCGATCATGTTCGAATATCCGAGCCAGCGGACTTCGGGTTGGTGCTCGTTGTATGCGGCGGCGAGCTTCCCGATCGCTTCGAGATACTCCGGCATGCGCGCCGTGTCGATACGCGAACGGATGTGATACACCCATCGCGGCGGCGCTCCGGAGGGGCCGGCAGGATCGGGATTGCTGACGGCCGGATCGTAGGCCAGCAGACGGGTCGTGCCGACCGAAGTCTCGCCGAGCGTGCCGAGTAATTTCATGGCCGCTTCGGCGCCGAGCGATTCGATCAGAATCTGCGGGTTTGCGAGCCAGGAATCCATCTCACCAATTTCAAGCAGGGGGAGAAAATAGGTATAATTCGTGCCCGGCCCCGTGAAGGAATTGAAGGCGGCCCAGTTTCGGCCGTTTTCATGCTTCTCGTGGGCGGCGACAATCTGCCCGATCGCGGCGCTATAATCGCCGACTCGGGCCGAATCCACTTCGGTCGAGATCTGAAAGAAGTAGGGGAATATAGCCGGTGCCTCGTCCTGAGCGCGGCTGCTCACTGCGCACAAGATCAGGCACACGGCCGATAGCGGAGCGATTAAATGCGTTAATCTACGAAGGCGTCTCATCATGAATACCCTTTCCAGATAGAAGGTGATGGTGGAAACGAAGTCTCCCTCCCCGACGTTCTCGCCGCCGGGCTTCGGCCACCATTGATGTGAATCTTCGGTTCGACTCTATTCGCGGATCGAGGTCCGGTCAATCGGAGAGTTGCCGAACGGCGTGCTCCAGGCGGCTCGTCTTCTTCTTCGGGCTTGAGAAGGAAGCTTAGAGCAGATCTACGACTCGATGGCTGATTTGAAACGGCGCGTCATGGTCCGAGCGTAGAAACGCGGCGCAAGGCGCGAGGTCCAATAAGCAATCTTACCGGTTCGCGAGTGAACGAGCAGATCGCGCCGACGCGAAGCGCCACGAAAGATCGAGTCCGCGATGCTTTCGGGAGTGACGATCTCGCCGCTTGTCGAGCGCTCGGTCTTAAGCGTTTGTCCATCGGGTCCAAGGCCGGAGCGCGCGAACTCGGTATCCACGAACGTCGGACACGAAATCATGACGCCGACGCCGTCCTCGGCGAGTTCGCAACGCAACGTATCGAAGAAACCGTGCAGCGCGTGCTTGCTCGCGCAATATCCGGTGCGACCGAGAAGCGGCGCAAACCCGGCGACGGAGCTGATAGCGACGATCAAGCCGCGGCTTTTCTTGAGCCAGGGCAACGCGGCCTTCGTGCAGTAAATCGCGCCGAAAAAATTGACACCCATAACGCGTCGATAGACTGCAAGGTCCGTCTCGGCGAACGGGCCGATCTGCGTGAGCCCGGCGCAGTTAACCAGGATATCGACGCGGCCGAATCGATCGACAACGGACTCGATTGAGCTCTGGCACACTGCGGGATCGGCGACGTCGCACTCGAGGCCGATCGCATCGATGCCGCTTGAGGCGAGTTCGGAGGCGCGCGCCGCAACCGCATCGAGCCTCACATCCAGGAGAGCCACCCTGGCGCCGGCCCGGCCGAATCGTTTTGCGATCGCTCCGCCGATGCCTCCCGAACCGCCCGTCACGACGATGACTTCTTCGCTCTTCACGCGCTAGCCCTCTTGACCCTTATGTTCCCAGTAGAAATCGAAGACCTCGCGGCTGGTCTTGTGTGGCTTATATCCAAAGTCCTCGATCAGGCGCGCGTTCGACAGCACGGGCCGGTATCGCAGGAAGTTAACCTGCTCCGGACCGTAAGGGGTCGCACCGAGCCGTTTCAGAATCCATAGGGCAGATTTGACAAGCCAACTGGGAAGCCCGACGTAGGGTTTATCCAGGGCGGTCGCGATCTCGGGAAGCGTCATCGAACCGCTCCCGGCGACGTTGTAGATTCCGGCGGCGCTTTGTTGAAGTCCCCTGACGATGCATTCGGCAACATCCTGATCCCAGATGAACACGAAAGGCAGCGACGCACCCGAAATTCCCAGAATCCGTTTGCGGCGGAACATGGCGGTGATCTGATTGTCGGTCGTCGCACCCAGGATCGTGCAGGGGCGCAGGATGAGCTGTTTCAAATCGGGCTGCGATTTGCGGTATCGGGCGAGCATTTCTTCGACCAACCGTTTGTGATCCGAATACGCGAATTCGGGATTGCCTCGGAGTGCGTCGTCTTCGGTCAGCGGAACGGGATTATCCGGGTAATACCCATACGCGGCACCGCTGCTGGTCAGGATAATCTGCTCGACGCCGGCCTCGACGCAGGCCTGGAGAAGATTCTCCGTCCCGGCGACGTCGACCGAATGAAGAAATTCGCGATCATCACGCTTGCCGGGGCTGACGACCGAGACAAGGTGGACGACGCTCTGGATTTCGAATTGCGCGAGCGTCTTCTTCAAATCCGGACTGCGGATATCCAGCGCAATATATTCCGCGTTCGGAATCCGATCGGCTTGCGGGATCTCGCGGACATCCATCGCG
>JAJFLK010000455.1 GCA_021772735.1 Candidatus Sumerlaeota bacterium
ACGACCGCAAGGCCGACGACCAGGTGGACGATGAAAAGCCGGCGAAAATCACCGAGATAATTGCCCGCGAGCCGGAGCTTGACGCGCCAGAACAGCGTCGCCGGGTCGGAGGCCGTTTCTAAAATCATGCCCGCTTCCACTTCATCGCCGAGATTTGCCGCCGGTCCGCTCATGCGAGCGATCCCTGGCCCTTTGGGGCTTCGCTCTCGCCTTCTTCGGTAAGCTGGAGAAAGAGCTGCTCCAGATTGCCGGTATGCTCAAGCTCGGCGCGGAGCTTCTCGATCGTGCCGAGAAAGATCACTTCGCCTTTGGAGATCACGCCGATACGATCGGCGATCTCTTCGGCGACTGATAGGGTGTGGGTCGATAGAAAAACGCTTTTGCCCCTGGCCGCCTCTTCGCGCATCAGGTTCTTGACCGTCCGCGCAGAGCGGGGATCGAGCCCCACCATCGGCTCGTCGATGATGACGACCTCAGGGTCGTGCATGAGCGAGGCGGAGAAGACGAGTTTCTGACGCATGCCGTGCGAATAGTTTTCGATGAACTCATCGGCCGCATGCGTGAGGTCGAATATCTCCAGATAGTGGTCCATTCTGCGGAGTTGCTCGGCCCGGTCGATGCCGAACATATCGCCGACGAACGTGCAGAAATCGCGGCCGCTGAGTTTCTCATAGAGATATGGACGATCCGGGATATACCCGATGCGACGCTTGGCCTCGACCGGATGTGTCTGAATATCATATCCCGCGATGCGCGCCGTCCCCGAAGAGGGCTTCAACAACCCGGCGAGCATCTTGATCGTCGTCGTCTTGCCCGCGCCGTTCGGCCCGAGGAAACAAAAAAGCTCACCCGGCTCGACTTTGAGATCCAAGTCGATAACGGCTCTCTTGCCGTCGTAGTCCTTGCAAAGGTTTAGAGTCTCAATCATTCGTTTGGTTCCGCGCGTCGCGACCTCCACTCCCGAATAACCGACTCATAAAAGTCGCATGGGATTGGCGACACAAATAATTAACTTCACCAGCTTACGTCGACCGGCCAGTCTTCTTCGAAACGCACGACTGCGGCGGCATCGGGCAGCATGGCCGGACGAATCTCATACAACAAGGCCCATGTGGTTTCATCAGGCGATTTGAATTCGTGCGCGATCCGAGCTCCTGGGACGAGCTGATCAATCGCGCGATGGAGCTGATTGTGGGCCGTCGTGACGACGAGGCGTGGAGCCACCTCGCCCAGCTCGGGCAGAAGACAATTGAAGTTTTCGTATGGCCTGATATTTGCATCGCCCGCTGTCATGAACTGGAACGAGCGATGACGAGAAAGTTTCTCCGGAATCCAGTAGAGGCAGGGCGTGCCGGAGTTCTCCACGGCGGCCTTCGCGAGATCGGTCTCGGGTCCGTTGAACGCCGCCCACACCTCGCCCGACCCGCCCCAGCGCACACAAAAATCGCGAACCGTAAATGCGGAGGATGCGACGAGGAGGCCGACGGCGGCGGCCGCCGCGACGCCGATCGACCAGCGCGGAGCGACGCGCATCGCGAGGAAATCCCAGATGCACGTCAGCCCCACTGCCGCCAGGCAGGCCACCGCCGGCGCGAGGACAAGTGTCCGCAAAAAATTGGGTGAATCCGTGGCGGCGAAAACCGTCGGCATCAGACCCAGAGCCAACCATCCGATCAACGCGACCTCCCAAACCACCGCGCGACGAAGACGAAAGATCGTCACTAAAAACCCCAGTGCAAAGACCACGCCCATCACCGGGTCCAGAACTGGCGCGTGCGGGATGTTCTGCCGCGCGACATGATCGCCCCGATAATTGAACATCCCCAGCGCCTCGACAAAGTTCTGCCCGATCTCTGCCAGACCAGTTCCAACCCCCTCGGCAAACGGAGAGACCGCCGCAGGGCGAGCCAGAATGCTATCGGGGTGCGTCGCATAATAAATCCCGATCGGAGCCACGACACACGCCGAGACGGCGAAAAAGATCAATGCCGCTCGACGAACTGCCGCGTCACGGGTCGCACTCTGGAAGACCCACACCAGCAGCGCCGCCACTCCGGGAAGCATGAAATACCAGCCGAGATAGGTATAGAACCCGCCGCCAACAACCACGCCGAGCAGACTCGCATTGAGCGCGCTCGGATTCTTTCGCGTCCGGTGGGCCGCGATCAGCACGAGCGGAATCCACAGCGGAAGCAGAAGTGTGCGATAAATCAAGCGGCTGAACATGACGTGCCACCGCATCGTCGCAAGAACGCCCGTGGCCAGAAGCGCAGTTCGCTCGGTCGAGAATCTGCGCACGCAAAAAAAGGTGGCGAGAAGCGTCAGCATCCCGATCATGGCCGAGACCTGCCGAAAGGCGACCGGATCGGTCGTGCCCCCCCCGCCCAAACGCTCGTCGATTTCGGCACGCAAGCTGAGCAACCAGATAAAGAGCGGCTCGCGCGGGAACTCGTCCAGATAAACAATCCGGATATCACCCGCCGCAGTCGCAACAGCGTCCTGACCGTTCAACGCCTCATCAAACCAAAGGCCCGGCGGCACCGAATCAAGCTCGGAAAATCGCAGGACCGCACCCGCAATAAGTATAAGGCTGAGTAAAAGTGGTGTGCGGAATCTCTTCAGCGCCGAGGCGGACATACGCGGTTAATTCCTGAAAGGAATTCGGATTTCGGACAGGGCAGGCAACGGAATCAAAGCATCGTGGTCGGGACAGCAAGAATCACCGGCCACGCTTGCGAAACCTCACGCGCACGCTTTCGGCGTGACCGCTCAGCCCTTCGGATTCCGCCAGGGTTTCGATCGCTTTTGCATGGCGGGCCAGGCCCGCCCGCGTTGATTCGACCGTGTGCCAGGTCTTGTAAAAAGTCCACACCGAAAGCGGCGAGAAAAACCGCGCCGTGCCGCCGGTCGGCAGCGTGTGGTTCGGCCCGGCGATATAATCACCGACCGGCTCCGGCGTATACGGGCCAATGAAAATCGCTCCGGCGTGGCGCACTTTGCGGCCGAGCGAGCGAGCGCCGCGAGCCATGATCTGCAAATGCTCCGGCGCGCGCAGGTTCGCGATCTCGGCCGCCTCGTCGGCCGACGATGCGAGGATCACGTATCCATTGTCCCGGATCGATGCCGAGGCGATCGCGTTGCGAGGCAACGCCTTAAGCTGGCGTCGGATTTCAGCGGTAAGGGCTCGTGCAGACTCTGCCGTGCCCCCGATCAGGACCACGCCGGCGCTCGCTTCGGGATCGTGCTCGGCCTGTGCGATCAAATCGGCCGCAAGGAAATCCACGCGCGCCGTGTCGTCGGCGAGAATCAAGACCTCAGTCGGCCCGGCGACGGATTCGATGTCGATCAAGCCGAACAATAACTTCTTGGCCGTTGCGACATAGACATTGCCTGGCCCCACGATCTTATCCACGCGCGGAATCGTCTTCGTCCCATGTGCCATCGCGGCGATCGCCTGTGCGCCGCCGATCCTGAAAACGCGGTCAACACCGGCGAGGTGCGCGGCAGCTAGAACGACGCGTTCCGGCAAGCCGTCGGGGCCCGGCGGCGTAGTCAGAATGATCTCACCCACCCCGGCCACGCGCGCCGGAATGGCGTTCATCAATACGGTCGATGGATAAGCCGCTCGCCCGCCCGGCGCGTAAATGCCCGCCCGATCCACCGCCGCAACGTGCATCTCCATGCGGCCAAAATCGGGATCGTTGACAACCCATCCCTTGAGTCGCTGCTTCTTGTGAAAGGCTTCAATCCGGCGGGCGGCGGTTTGCAGGGCGGTCCTGAGATCCGCCGGCAAACGATCCCACGCCCGTTCTAGTTCAGCGGCGGGGATCTCGAAATCGCACGGCCGCAATTTCGCTCCGTCGAATTTCTCGGTCAGTCTCACCAGCGCCCGGTCGCCATCGGCACGGACCGATTCGATAATGCCCTCGACCGTGCGCTCAACGGCAGACCGAGATTCGCTCGCGCGCTCGAAGAACTTCTCGACACTTCGCCGCTGCCGTGGCCATTGGTAAATCTTCATCTCGCCCAATCCCTCGCCGCACTCCGGGCGTCGCAAGCCCATAACCCGAATCCGGATCGGATTCGACCTGGGGCGACACCCGCCTGAGTCTGCCCAAACACCGGGAGCGAGACAAGCGGCGTGAACGAGAAAGAAATTTCTGATCGGCGAGGCGTCGGTCGATCAGCAGCAGCCGCCACTCGCCGGCGCAGCCGAAGCCGGTTCGCAGCACGCCGACTCCGCAGCGCCCCCCGCGCTCCCGTCGCCGGCGTCACCTCCAGGCTTGCGTCCCTCGATGTTCATACTCGCGGCGAAATCGCCAATCCGCACGCCCTCGGGGAGCTTGGCGCGAATCTCGTCCAGGATCGGATCCTTGTAACTATCCCATACATCACCGCCGCCCGGCTTGGCCTTGATGGCGATATCCGTAAGACCGGCATCCACCATGTGCTGCTCGTATTCGCCGACGGCCACCGCGCCGGTCAAGCACGCCGAAAGCGAAAAAAGGCATGAACTGAGCGCCTCGGGAATGGGCTGAAGCAAAACGATATCGCTGACCGCGACGCGACCGCCGGGCTTCAAAACCCGACTGATCTCGCGCCAGACCTGCGCCTTCTCCGTCGAGAGATTCAACACGCAATTCGAGATCAGGACATCGACCGACGCATCGGCCACCGGCAGATGCTCGATCTCGCCCAGACGGAATTCAACATTGTCGAAACCCGAAAGCTCGCGATATCTGGCGAGCCCGCCGCGCGCCTTGGAGATCATCTCGGCGGTCATATCGACGCCGATCACGCGACCGCTCGCGCCGACTTTGCGCCCGGCGATGAAGCAATCAAACCCTCCGCCGGACCCCAGATCGAGCACGACCTCGCCCTCGGCCAGCCCGGCCAGCGCGACGGGATTCCCGCACGAGAGGCCCAGGTTCGCGCCCTCGGGAATCTCTGCCAGTTCGTCGTCGGTGTATCCCAACGTCCCTGCAAATGACTTCGCGTGGCCCAGATATTCCTCGATGCTCGCGCCGCTTGCCGCGCAGCACGATGAACTCTGCGGCACCTCGGCCGCCTGCGCCGCCTTCGCGATGCTCCCGTAGCGCTCGCGCACATGATCGCGGATCTCCTGATCCTTTTCGGCCGTTCCGGCGCTCTCGCCGGCTTTCGTGGTCTCAATGCTCTCAGTGCTCATCTCGTTCTCCTCTCCCGTTCGTCGTCGGGTGTTAGTTGGATTTTCTGCCTGCCGCGGTGGCAAGGCGATTGAAATCGACCTGGCAGCATGCCAATTCCTTCTTCTTCTTGAGGCGGTCGAACCTCTTAATGTCCTCGGCCAGACGACCTCCTCCCCCGCCCGCCAGCCCCACGGCCTCGCACAGCGATCGGTGGAAGTCCGATTCCGGCTCCGAGAGCGAGTAATGAACCCACGAGGCAAGGCGGCGATTCTTCACCAGCCCCAGCATTCGCAGCGGGGCGATCTGGCGCGAGATCGTGCTCTGCGGCAGGTCCAAAGTCTCGACAAGATCGCAGACGCACAACTCCGGCCCCCGGTGCGTGAGCAGGTGCAACAGGCGCAGCCGCGTGAGGTCGGCGAGGGCTTTCAAGAGTTCCAGATTTCGTTCCATTTTGCGGGTCACCTCGATCAGACTTATATCCGTATATCCGAATATACGGTGCCGTGTCAAGTCTAAATGCCGATTCTTTTCACGCAAAGCCGCCAAGACGCAACGAAGGCAAGCGAAGAAGAATCCGCAGATTCCGCAGATTTGAAGAGAACATGACTCCCCTGTCCAACACCTCGCCCTTCCCGGTGCCCCGGTAGTTGGATTTCTCTTTCTGCGCAATCCCGCTCTTCCCCTTAATCCCCTTGATCCCCGTGGTTGATTCTCATTCTGAAATATCTTCCCCGTGTTCCCCGTGTCCCCGTGGTCAACTCTTCTTCTTTGCGGCTTTGCGTGAAAAAGTTCTTCGATGCGACCAGACATCTTCACCTCTCCGAATCTGCGTAATCTGCGGATAGTCTTCCTCACCCCTGCTCGACCGCCCCCGAACTCGCTTGCATCCCCCGAACCCCAAAGGCAATCTGCGCAAATGCCCGACCCCCAGACAGTCTCCTTTCTCGGACTCCGGCTCGCGGCCGTGACGACCGCCGAGTTTATCGCCCTCGTCATCGACGCCGCGAAACGCCGGACCAAGTCCACCAGCGCCACGACCAGCGCCACCAGCCCCACCCCGACGACGATAGGGTACCTCAACGCCGCGAACGTGAACCTGGTCTATGAATCCGCCGAAGCGGCCGAGGCCCTCAGCCGGCTCGATGTCCTATATGCCGATGGCATGGCGGTCGTCTGGGCGGCGCGGCGCCTCGGCTCTCCCGTCCCCGAGCGGGTCAACGCGGGAGATTTCAGCGAGGACTTCTTCCGTGCCTGCGCCGCGAACGACGTGAGCGTCGGCCTGCTCGGCGGATACCCGGGCGACGCGAAGCACTTCGCGCATCACCTCCGTGATCGCATTGATGGACTCAATATATCCTTCGTCCATGATGGATTCTTCTCGGCCGATAACGCCGATCGAGCCAGTAAGACGGACGCGACCGGCGTTGAGACCGCAGAAACGGTCGCTAGCGACCTCGAATCCGCCGATCCGGACGTCGTCCTCATCGGCATGGGCGCGCCGCGTCAGGAACGGCTGGCGCTGGAGTGGTCGGCGCGCGGCCAAAAGCGCGGACAACCGCGCGTGTGGTGGTGCGTCGGCGCGCTTTTCGAATACGATTCGGGCCGGCGACGCCGCGCCCCGCGCTGGGTCCGCCGCATCGGCATGGAATGGCTCGTGCGCCTCGCCCTCGAACCCGCGCGCCTCTGGCGGCGTTACCTCATCGGCAACCCCAAATTCATCTGGCGGGCCACGCGTGGCCGGCCGTCGGGGTTTCTGTCCCGGATGCAAGATAAAGGCGAGTGACAATCGTGCAAATAAATCAACCCAGGCGCATCTTGCGTTGGCTATGCCGGATGCGATTCAAGCGCGTCTTTAGCGCGCGCTTTTTTGCCCCCGGGTTCACCCGGGGGTTGGCGGTGTGCTTTATGCAAGTTAGCGCGCTTCAGCGCGACTTCCTCTCGGGGCTTTAGCCTTTGAAAGCCGCGCAGGTTCGTGAGGCTGAAGCCGGGACGAGAAGTCGGGCTAAAGCCCGCTATCGCACAGTGAGTGTCCAGTCACCCCCGGGTAAACCCGGGGGCAAAAAAGCGCGCGCTAAAGACGCGCTTGAATCGCATCCGGCATAGCCAACGCAAGATGCGCCTGG
>JAJFLK010000456.1 GCA_021772735.1 Candidatus Sumerlaeota bacterium
GGGCGAAGGCGCCGACGAGCTAATCGAGAATCTTGCAAAAACTTTTCAGCGCTCAAAGGCGTTTTTCATCCGCGATTTCTACACGGATAAACTGTTCGCCGAGAAAAGCATGGTCGTCCACTCGGTCAAGAAAATGGGCACAAGCCGCAAGCTTGGGATCGCGGCGATCGCAGCCTCTGCCGTCCTGATCCTGGCGACTGCTATTTTCTCTGTCATCAGCCTGACGGGCCTCGCCCGGGGCCTGAGCGACATCAAGGAACAGGGCGAGCAGATTAAGAATAAGTTCATTGCCAGCGCGGATCGGACAGAGAAAGAGCTCGTGACCGCGCCCGAAGAATTCCCGGCAAAGTCCCTCGAGCTGGCAGAAGATTTCTCCAAAGCGCGCAATAAGACCAAAAAGATCGCGGCAATCTCGTCCATCACTCGGGATATGCACTGGATGTTCTTCCTGCAGAACGTCGTCCGGGAGCAAGCCCGCGCGCTGCGGGCCGAGTTGGGAAACGAGAAGTATGCGGGCCAGAGTCTGAAAGGTTCGGCTTCGGCGGCGCGCTTCAATCAATACGCCGCATTGTGGAGCATCAATCAGGCTTGGCTTGAATTCACACGCGACAGCGAAGGCCGTTTCGAATACGCCGAGAAACTCGGTTGGGATGAGGTCGAATGGGACTCCCTATTGGGGTTCGGGATTGAGGCCGCCGCGACCTCGGATGAAGGTGATGAGGGCGAGGATTCCCCGGGGATCGACCGCGAGCGATTCAAGAACGAGCTCGGGCGGACGGTTAAGGAGCTCGAGGAGAACCTGAGGTTCGATCAAAAAGTGGGGAAAATATACGGCCCCATCGCCTTGAGCTTTGCACCTGGCGAGCCGCTGCCGGCCGAGAACCTCGTTCTGAGTCGCGAAGTGGAATTCGTTGCGGATTCGTATCGTCTCGGCGACGACGGCACCATCGGACAGATCAAAGATGCGGGCTCGGCCGCTCGCGCGGTCTTCCGCAGCGCCGGAGCAACGTTCATAGACAACGTGCCTTGCGGTTACGAAGGCGCCGGTGACAATCCGTTCGCCGACGCCGAAGGCGGCGCGCGCCAGGTGCTCGAAGCCTTCGATGCGTTGAAACTGTTGTTGGAAGAAAAATCGGCCGAACTCGCCTCGATCACTGCGGATGAGGCCGATATCAAGAAGCGATTCGATGAACTGGCTTGGCGCGAGGAAGCCGTCGGCAAGAGCAAGGACGACACAACACCCAAGGGTCAGATCGAAGCGTATGTCGACGAGACAATCGCCCAGGTCGTCGCCGAGCGCAAAAACCAGGCGGCCGACCTGCGCAAGCCGCTCGAAGATATCAAAGACCTCGTCAATGCACAGGGAACGCTCCGACTGACTGAAGACGCCGAGGCGTTGCTCGGAGGCATCCGCACTTACCTTGCTCTGGTCGAAGCGCAGAACAAAAAGATCGCCGGAGTAAACGCGCAGAACGTCAATTCACGAGATCACATCAAGACCGCCGTGGATCAGTGGCTCGCCAACGGGCAGCGCACTGCTGCGCTTTCCTGGGCGGCCGAGCACGACGAAGCCTCGGGAAGCTGGCGGCTGGACGACTTTGCCGCCGCAATGCGCAAGCTGATCGAAAACGGAGACGCCGCAGTCCGTTCCGAGGCATGGCTGAAGTATATCGCGGACTCGACACCGGGCTGGCCGATCACCGATGCGATCATCGCCAAGGCAAGCCTTGAGCGCGATCCACCGAGCGCCGCCAACTGGGCGAGCCTCAAACGCCGCGAAGCCGCGGTCGATGAGCTTCATGATGAGTTGAGCGAATACCGTTCTGGGGTCGAGTGCAATCGGACCAAAGACCGCATCGACGGTCGCCTGCGCGACCTGCGCGATTGGAAGAAGACGAATCGCAGCCGGTTCCGCCAATTCTGGCAAACAGGGTTCGAGAAGTGGGCGCCGATCGATTGGGTCGAATCCGCATCGAACTGGTCCGAGTTCCGCCGCCTGGACGCCATGCAGGATAAGGAACTGGCCGACCGCGTGCGCGCTTCGCTCGTCCGCATGAATAATCAGCTTTCGAATTACGAGAAAGACACCGACGACTCGCTCGGCGATCTGGATTCGCTGTATCGAAATCTCGACGAATTTCTCCGGCCCAATTCGACGCTTGAAGAGATTTGCAAGGAATTCACGGCGACCGTCGCCGCGCTGCCCGAAAGCGCACTCGACGCGCAGCTCATGCTCAAGGATACGAACGACCGGTTCGGCCGTTCATACGGCGCGAGCCTGGACCGGATCAAGAACGACAGCGCGTCGCTGAGCGCCAAGTTTGAGTTATATCCCGAGAAGGTTCGGGCGCTGCTAGAATCCAAAGAGGAATTCGAGCGCCGCCTGGCCACTCTGCTGAAGTATTGGAAGGGTGTTCTTGGAGAAGGGTTCCCTTTCGATACGGATGCCGCGCCCGATCGTGGCGCGCGCAAGACAGGACGCGAAGGCAATCTGCCGAGCTCGATCGTCACGATTCAGATCGCGCAAGTGCGCTCGGCGGATTTGAAATCTTTCTACCTCTCGACCGACCGTGGGCCCGATGGCCATGTCGGCATCGATTGGTTCACGGGCAAGTTCAGTGGATTCCTTCTCGACGATGAGTGGCGAAACGAAGCGCGGCGCAATCGCGACGCCGCCCTTTTCTTCGAAGCCTGCCGCGCGATGCGTGACTTCCTTCTCGTCGGCGAGGAATACCGATCCATCCCCATCACGATGACCCATACGTTCTCCGGAATCATCGGCGATAGTTCGGCCGAACTCGGCCACTTCTCGACCGATCTTTCGCTCACGTTCCCGCCGGAGATCTTTCAGGGCTACCGGACGCGTCCGCGCTACACGAACCCGAGCGATGGAGATCGCTCGTTCGAATGGAAGGCGGGCGAATACGGCGTCGAGAAGCCGTTCCAGTTCGAATCCCTGCTCGACCAAAGGAACGAGAGGCGCGACAACGTCTCACGTATTATCATCCCGGGCGATTTCTCTCCGCTTGCATATATCCAGGCCAGACACGGCGGCGACCCCCGAGAGGATCGAACCGTCTGGGATGAGGTCAAGTTCGCCGTCGAACCGGCGAGCGCCGAAGGCCAGGGCAAGACTTTCTCGACCACGTTCAAATTCAGTTTTGATCGAGGCATGCCAAAACAGCCCGACTGGCGAACCGTGGAGAGCTGGACCCAATAAAGCCAATGAAGTTCAGCCCGTTAAAAAACATGAAGGATCGGCTGACGGGTCGCGGCGCAGGGCTGACCGATCTGCCCTTGTGCGCTTATGGCAAGCTCGAGCTTTATAAGGACTATATCAATCTCGGAGTCGACGACGGACCGGCGGCCGAATTCAAGGCCTGGCTCGATCGGGGCTTCGGTATGACGTTCGAGGAATTCGGCGGCCGCAGCGTGACGATCGAGCACCCCTGGCGGGTCTTGATGGCCATGCCCGGCTCGAAGCATTACGCGATAGCCACGGTCTGGCCAAGCGCGGACGAGGGCAAGCTTCGCCGTTTTCCGTTCTCGTTTTTCTGCATCGTTCCGCGCAGCTCGCTTGTCGATCAGCCGGTCCACGCCGTCTGGCCGACTCTCGAATCCATCTGGGTAGCCCTCGAAGGTCATTACGAAAGCACGCTGCCGCTGCTCAATGTCGGGGATTTTTATCATCTGTTCCAGGAAGTGATTCTGACGACGGCCGATGCCGCAGCCGCCGAAACTCCGGAACCCTCGCCGGTTCCTTCGGAGTGGCTCGCTCGGCTCGACGCGACGGGCGATTCGGAATTCCCCGCCCGGATCGGCGCCGCGCTGTCTGAGCTGGTCGCGGCCTGCCGCGAGTTTCCCGAAGAGGG
The DNA here is from genome assembly GCA_021772735.1 of Candidatus Sumerlaeota bacterium. Taxonomy (GTDB): domain Bacteria; phylum Sumerlaeota; class Sumerlaeia; order MVZB01; family JAJFLK01; genus JAJFLK01. The sequence continues at coordinate 3,873 of JAJFLK010000456.1, forward strand.
CCTTGGCCTTGCGGTCTCAGTGCCGCTGGCCTCGGATTACGGCATGGGCGATCAGGCCTCGATCTGGACCCGCGCCTTCGCCGAGAACCTTAAAAAATGTTCAGCCTGGCCGACCTTTATTTTCCCCGCGCAGGGCCAAGACGGCGGTGGACGGCTCTCGCTGATCTGGCGCGAAGTGCGTTCGGATGATTCGCGATTGCTCGGTAGCGAAATCGGCGATTATGATTACATCGAAGACATCGCCGCAGACGCCAAGAGCGCCGACGCAACCGGTCCGGACGCAAGTCAGGACTTGGGAGCATGGATCGCGGCGCTCGGTTAGACCTGCGCCCCCGCACATCAGGATATCAAATGTCGATCGACCTCACTCTGATTCCGCCACTCGGCACCGAGCCCATCCCCGGAGATAATCCCGGCGGCACGAACGTCCAATCCGATGACGACTTCGACGTCCTGCAACACTCGTTTACGGTCTTGACGTCCATCGAAGGCGGAGGCGGGGACGGCGTCAAACCCGCGGGCGAAGAAGCCACGTGGGAAAAAGTCGCCGAGACTTCGATCGATATTCTTGCCAATCGTTCCAAAAACATGCGCGTCTGCACATTTCTCGTCATCGCTCTGTTCTACGAAAACGGGGTCGGCGGGTTGGCTGTCGGCATGGAGGTGATCAACAATTTCCTCAAGAATTTTTGGGATACGATGTATCCGCCCAAGAAGATCCTCAAGGCTCGGGCAAGCGCGATTGAGTATATCGCCACGCTGATCGCCGGAGAGTCCGACGCTCCCGGCGGCTACCTGGAGATCCGAGGCGAGGAGGATCTCAAGGAGTTCCGCGAATCCATCTCACAGAACCCGAGCCAATCCGCGCTCGAAGCGGCGTATGAGGATCTTTGCCAAAAGCACGAACACCTCGGCAATGCCAAGCAGACGATGGAAGAGATTAAGAAGCAGATCTACGAACTCTTTCCGACCGATAAGCTGCCGGTCATCACGAGCCTCCGGGATACGATCAGCAGCCTGCACATCAACTTCGGCGAGGAAGTCAAAAGGAACAAACCCCGGGAGGCGCCGCCAGCTGGAGAAGGCACGTCGGAGACCGCGTCGTCCGATTCGGCCCCGGCAGCGGCTTCGGCCAGCTCGATGCCGGCGGTTTCTTCGGGCAGTTCAGACGAGGTGCGTAAATCGCTCGTCCGGCTGGCGCCGGTCCTGCGCGAGGCCGACCCGTCGGACGCAGCCGCGTATCGCCTTATCCGCATGGGCGTCTGGGGAGGAATCGCCGCGGTGCCGCCCATCAAAGAGGGTAACGTAACGCGCGTGCCGCCCGGATCGGTCACCAAGCAGATCATCGAATCAGCCGAGACGCTATTATCGACCTCGAACTGGCTCAATCTTCTCAACAGCGCCGAGGGCCGTTTCCCGGCCTGCCCGCTGTGGCTCGATCAGCAGTATCACGTTTTCAGAGCCTTGAAAGGCATGGGACCCGCGTTCGAGGGAGCCTCTCGCGCCGTGATGGACGAGCTGGCCGGATTTCTGCGTCGCGTCCCGGGGATTGCCGACCTGGCATTCGACGGGGGCACGCCGTTCGCAGACGACCGCACCCGGAGCTGGATCGACGACGAGGTGATGGCCGAATCCGAAGGAGGCGGGGGCGGCGGCAATTCGTCGCGCGGAGGATCGGGATCGGCTGAACTCGAAGCCGCGATCGAGGAGGCCCGCAAGCTCGCCGGCGATGGCAAGTTGGCTGCGGGAATGGCGCGTCTCCAGGGCGGTCCCTCGGGTTCGATGTCTGCCCGCGAGCGATTCGTCTGGCGGATTGCAATGGCTCAGCTCGCCCAGGATAGCGGCAAGAAGAAACTAACGCAGCCGATATGGGAATCGCTCATGAGCGAGATCGATCGATTCAAAGTGGACGAATGGGATCCGGAAGTCTGCGTCCCGGTGTTCTCGGCTCTTTATCGTATCTACAAGGGCGACAAAGCCAGCGCAGACAAAGCGGCTGAAATATACGGCCGCCTCTCCAGGGCGGATATTGGGGCGGCAGTGGCCCTGGAAAAATAAATGGCGGGGGTTCGTTTTCACTTGTAAATACCCCTCGGGACGGGCAGGTTGATCTTGGTAAG
>JAJFLK010000457.1 GCA_021772735.1 Candidatus Sumerlaeota bacterium
CGATCTTCGTCGTTCTGCTCCTGCTCTCGACTGTCATCGATTACGCCTGCGGGCTGGTCATCGCCGAGCGTTGGGGCCGGCGGTGGAGCGAACCGATAGAGCCGCTGACACGCGGCGGTTCGAGGACCACGGGTCAACGCCGCGCGGTCACCCTCTCGATCATCTCGAACCTCTCGATCCTTGGCTTTTTTAAGTACTTCAACTTCGGGGCGGAGAACTATCCCACGCTCATCGGCATGCTCGGACTCGGGGGCCTCGATTTTGAAACCGCTCTTCGCGTCACGCTGCCGCTCGGGATCAGCTTCTACACCTTCCAGTCGATGAGCTACAGCATCGACGTCTATCGCGGCGACGCGAAGGCGCTACGCAATCCGATCGACTTCGCGTGTTACGTTTCCATGTTCCCGCAGCTTGTCGCGGGACCGATTATCAGATACGCCGAAGTCGCCGATCAGCTCGAAAACCGGACGCTCACGGCGCAGAAGTTCGCCCGGGGCGTCGCCTTCCTGTGCTTGGGTATGGCCAAGAAGGTGCTGCTCGCGAACCCCTGCGGGAAGATCGCCGACATGGCCTTCGACGCGGGTTCGCTTGAGATGGTCGATTCATGGGTCGGCGCGGTCGCCTATTCTTTCCAGATTTATTTCGATTTCAGCGGATACTCGGACATGGCGATCGGTCTCGGCCTGATGCTGGGTTTCGTGTTTCCCAAGAACTTCGACTCTCCTTACATCTCGCAATCGATCACCGAGTTCTGGCGCCGCTGGCATATCTCGCTTTCGACGTGGCTGCGCGATTATCTCTATCTTCCGCTCGGGGGTAATCGTAAAGGCCCGCGCCGCACATACGTCAACCTGGCGATCGTGATGCTGCTGGGCGGCCTGTGGCATGGAGCGGCGTGGAACTTCGTCGTGTGGGGCGGAATTCACGGCGCGTGGCTCGCATTCGAGCGTGCCCAGGGCAAAGACGCTTTCTATCGCCGAATGCCGAAGGCGGCCAAGATCGCGCTCACATATTTGATCGTGCTCATCGGCTGGGTGTTTTTTCGCTCGGCGAACGTGAATGACGCGTTCCAATACCTGGGATTCATGGTCGGTCTGGGCGACGTATCGGCGGCGGCGGGCCTCGTCGGCGGCGTCATCTACCAGCCGTATTATCTGGGATCGTTGGCCCTTGCGGCCGGGATCACTTGGGCAGCGCCTCAGACTTGGGATTGGACCCGGCGGCTGACTCCCGCGCGTGCGGTGGCCTGTATCGCGCTGCTGTGGCTTTCAATGCTGATGCTCAACGTGCAGGCCTTCAATCCGTTTATCTATTTCATATTTTAGGATCCTTTCTCAGGCACCGAACTCATGGCAAACCCACCCATCCCTACGCGCGAAGAACAGGCCAATCGTGAAATCGGCGTGACCGATATTGCGCCGCGCCTCGCGTGGACGCTGATCGTGGTTTCCCTCGTCACGATCTGCCTCGATCCGGCCCTGCGCCAATTTGGGCTGAAGGTTCCAGCGGGCGCGAACGCGACCGAACACTCAGAAGACGCGGCTCCACTCGGGCCCGCGTCGGTCGCACGTGAGTTCGCGCGGTTGATCCCCGGCGGCACAGACCTTGCAACCGTTCGAGGGCCCTTCAGCTTTCGCGATGCGATGCCGAGCGCGCCGGAGCTCAAGGACTTCGAATCGTTCCTCGAGGATGGCTCGCCGGTGGGTCAGCGATTGTTCGGCGCGACGCAGCTCGCGCTGACAAAATTTCTCGGCGTCGGCAATGAGCAGGTTTATGCGGGACGCGACGGCTGGCTATTTTATCGTCCGGGGATGGATTACCTGATCGGTCCGGGATTCCTGGAACCCAATGCACTCGGCGCACGCGCGAAATCCGGAGATGAATGGAGCGATCCACCTCAGCCCGACCCGCTGGCGGCGATCATCGATTTGGACCGGCAACTCGATGCACGCGACATCGACCTTATCCTCGTCCCCGCGCCGACCAAGGCGATGCTGCACCCCGAGAAGTTCTCCTCGCGTTTCGAAGACCGCCCGGCCGACGCGCCCGGTCTCCAGAACGCCTCCTGGCCCGATTTCTCCGCGGCCCTCCGAGACAAAGGCATAACAGTCTTTGCCACGGCGGCGGTCCTCGGCGACGCGCTCGAAGAAACCGGCGAGGATCAATACCTGATCAGCGATTCGCATTGGACGCCGCTCGCAGTGGATACCGTTGCCGAAGCGCTCGCCTCGCTCATCAATGAACGATTCGCTCTGGATTCGACGCGGCAGGCATCGGCAGACGACGCCACGGTTACCTCGACCGGCGATGTCAGGCGGATGTTGAAACTGCCCGAGGGCGCCGATTTTCTCCCTGCCCAGACCGTGACGGTCCATCCGATTTCGCACGATCGCGAGCAAAACGATACGAACTCGGAAGAACCTTCGGTGGAACCTTCGGCCCAGAGCGATGTCTTACTCTTGGGTGATAGCTTCGCCAACATATACTCGCTCGCCGGGATGGGCTGGGGCGAGAGCGCCGGGTTGGCCGAGCAGCTTGCGTGGCATCTGGGCAGCCCCGTCGAGGCGATTCGAATGAACGATAATGGCGCCTACGCCACCCGGGCCGAACTTGCGCGGCGCATGACTCGCGGCGATGACCCGCTGCGCGGCAAGAAGGTTGTCGTCTGGGAATTCGCCATCCGGGAACTCGCCGTCGGCGATTGGAAGATGATCGACCTGCCCGATGTGGTCCCCGGCGAGCCCGGATCAAATAGCACGAGAGCTGACCCGCCCGGCAGCACCGATGCCACCACCGACGGATGGATCGAGATCACGGCGACGATCCGGGCCGCGACCCGCCCCCCCCAACCCGGCAGCGTGCCTTATAAGGACTGCGTGATCGCTTATCATCTTGGCGGCGTGCGGGCCGAAGACCCTGCAGTGGAGATCGAAGGCGAGATCGTGGTATTGCTGTGGGGGATGCGCGACGACGAATGGACTGCGGAGGCTCGGCCCGAGTCCGGCGCTTCGGTTCAAATGCGTCTCAAGCCTTGGGCCGAAGTCCAAAGCGAATACTCCGGATACACTCGCGTCGAATTCGACGATATGGATCTTTTGTTGCTCGATACTTTCTGGGGAGAGCCGATTCAATAACGCATGCAATCTGAAAAACACAACTCCTCGCGCTTGTTCAAGGTTCCGATCTTCTTGATCATGCTCTGGCCCGGCGTCGTGCGCGCCGACGCCGCCGGGAAGTCGCCGGAGCCAAGAGAAGCTTTTCGCATCGCGATTGAAGATCTCTATCGCGCAAACGAAAAGAGCGAAAGCCGGGTAATCCGGGGCGAAGATGGATTTCTTTATTACCTGAACGAATTGCGAGCGGTCAGTCACGGCCGATTCTGGGGTGATCGCGCCGCTGAAGTAAGCCTCGCATCCCGGCCCAAGAATGCAGACCCGCTGCCGGCGATCATCGAATACAACGACGCGCTCGCCGAACTGGATATCGAACTGATCTTCGTGCCGATCCCGGCGAAACTTACGATCTATCCGGACAAACTGCCCGAATCTGGCGAGCGCGCCGAAGCGACACTATCAGAAGAAACGCCGGCCGCCGAACGGATCGACGGATACTATGCGGAGTTCATCGATCTATTGCGCGGGGCCGGAGTTCGCATTCTTGATATCGCTCCGCTGCTAGCCGATTCGGCGCGCGATAACGCCGCACCGCTCTATTGCAGGCAGGACTCGCATTGGTCCGGGCGTGCCTGCGAAGTCGTGGCCAAAGCGATCGCCGATCCCTGGCGCGATGCGAAGTGGGCGCGCGAGGTCAAGAGACACGTGTATGCGAAAGAAACACGCGTGATCGAGATCAACGGAGACCTTCGAGAGCGGCTTAAAGATTCAACACTCGAAGCCGAGCGTTTGCCACTGACATTCGTGACGGATTCCAAGTCGGGCGAGGCCCCTGGAAGCTGGAGGGAGAGTCCGGTTGTCTTGATCGGCGACAGCCATACGCTCGTCTTCCACATCGGCGATGATCTGCACGCTGAGGGCGCTGGACTGGCGGATCACCTCGCAAGTGAGTTCGGCTTTCCCGTGGACGTCGCGGGCGTGAGAGGCTCCGGCGCGACTGCCTCGCGGGTTAACCTCTTCCGGCGCGGCGATAATCTGGAGGGCAAGAAACTTGTCATCTGGGCCCTGAGCATTCGGGAGTACACCGAAGGAATGCAGGGCTGGGCGAAAGTGCCCGCAGCCCGGTAATTCCCATCGAGATTCTCGATCCATCGTTCAGTATTTCAAGTCAGTTTTTTGTGGGGTCCGATGAGTCGGAACTCGGCGGCGGAACCATTTGCACCTTGAACGGCGATGTCGAATCCAGATGCACGTCGCGTTGCGGGAAAGCGATGACGATACCGGCGTTGTTGCACTCGCGGTCAACCTCAAAACGCAATTCGCTTTCCACCATGCGGCGGTCCATCATCCGGCGCATTCGCACCCAGAAATAGACTTGGAAAACCAGGGCATTGTCGCCGAAATCGGTGAACAGAACGATCGGCTCGGGATTCTTGAGAACCTTGGAGTGCTCCTGACAAACTCGAACCAGAATCGACTCGACGTCGCGAACCGGGGTGCCATAGACGACCCCGATGGTAATGTCGGTGCGAACTTTATCATCCGAGAGCGTCCAGTTGATGACCGTGTTTTCGAGAAGGCGGCTGTTGGGAACGATCAGATGGATGTTCGAGGGCGAAAGGACGCGTGTGCTGCGCGCGCCGATTTCCTGAATGTGTCCGTAGGTGCCTTCGAGTTCGATCAAATCGCCGATGCGTATCGGCCGCTCGATCATAAGGATGATGCCGCTGATAAAATTATTGATGATGTGCTGTGCGCCGAAACCGACGGCGATCGCGACCGAACCTCCGAGGAAGGCAAACAGGGTCAGCGGAATATTCACGACGTTGAGCGCGAAAATGATGATCAATAAGATGGCGACGTAATAGACGACCTTTTCGATCGCCGCGGCCGCATTGACGGTGATCCGCATGCGCGTGAGGATGCGATGGCGAAAGATCGCCATCACCAAACGCAGCCCCCAAAGGCCAAAGACGAGAACGAAGATCGCCGAAAGAATCTTGCTGATCGTGATCGTCTGTCCCCCCCATTGCGCCAGTTCCTTATTCCAAACGTACGAGGCCATCGTCTTCACGCGGACAACGCCCTCTTTGAAACTGACCTGCGAGTAATCCAGATCGATTTCGGCTCGGAGACGCGAGGCGAGGCGTTCGACAAGAATCAAGCCTGCGAGGTATTCTTCAACCACTTGTTGGCGCTCTTGCAGGGCTTCGAGTCTTGCCGGCATGCTTTGCGCGCGGAAGTCGCCGGGTTCGAGGTTCTGGATCGTTTTCGCCAGATCGAGAATGACGGTGCGAAGCTCAAGGACGCGGGCCTCCTGAACCCGCCTGTCACGGCTCAAAATTTCGACGGTGACTTCCGTCTCGTCGTTCCACAGACCGAGCGTCTCATCGTCCTTCCCGCCGGCCACTGCAAACCGCCGCTCCCAAAACTGTTTCTCAAAGTCGAGTAGTTCAACGCTCTTCTCGGCCAATTCGACCGCGCGCAGCCGCGTCTCGGCCCACGCGGTTCGAGTTTCGAGCATATCCGTTTTACGTGTGATCTCGGCTTCGCCCTGTGCGGATTGCAACGCCTCGCGAGCCTCGGAGCGCCGCGCCTCATCGGCCTGCTGGCGGTTGCGCAGGCGCGGCAGGTCGCGTTCTGCCTCATCGCGTCGCACGGCGAGCGCCGCAAGGTTCTCGTCCAGCTCCGTTCGTCCGAACACAACCAAGTCGAAAGCGGAAGTGGCAATCTCGTCGAGGTGCTCCGCGCGCCGGCGGCTCAATTCGTTCTCCAGCTCGGTGACGCCGAGCCGCAATGTCTTCAACCGCAGACTCTGATCGGCCTGCCGCTTTGAGATCTCAGATGCGGATAGTTCTGCTTCGAGGGCGGGCGCAAGGTTGGGATCAGTGTTATTAGCCAGAGCCTCGCCTGCCAGCCGTTCGTCGCGCTCGGCGGCATCGAGCCGTTCACGGGCGCTCTCTACCTCGGAGCCCGCGCTGCCCAGCGCGAGCCCCAGACGCTCGCTTGCGCTCAGGGCGGCATCGGCTCCGTCGCGGAGTCCATCGGCGAATTCCAGAGAGTAAGGCAGCTCCTCGGCAAGCCCCGTCTGGTCGTAAGCTTCGATTTCCTGCTCGAGATCGGCCATCGCGGCCGAGAGCTCCTCATGTCGGGCGAGCGATGTCTGCTGCTGCTCGAGCAGATTCTTAACCGCGTTGAGCGAATCGACCCGGCTTCGAAGTTCGCTCAGCGGGATTTGAAGACGCTGCGCGTTTGTGTCGGTCGCCGCCTCTTCGGCAAGCGCCACTTCCCTCTCGATGCGCTCCAGGTCGGCCTCGATCTGACCGCGCTCCGGCAGGGCGACCGAGGCCTCGGCGGGTTCGGGGTCTTCGCTCGTGGCGATCGGGATCTGGGAGAACCCAGGGCTACCCCAGACGAGAGCCACGATCGCGAACGCAACCGAGGCAATCGGGCGAGTCATGGGGGAGGTTGGTTTCATCTGTCGTCGAAGCACTCTCTGAATAAGCCCCACTCGATGCGGCCCGTTGATGCGGTCCCTCATTTGGGGATCAGCTCACGACCCGGCGCAATAATCTAGGCAACCCGAACGGCTTTGACACGCAAAATGAGGCATTCCCCAGAATTATGCGGCGCTCCGGCCCATCGCCCGAGAGACCGTGACATCCGAAATCTACGGGATTGGTGCAGATTTTGCTTCGGTCCGGCCCGCCCAAAGACGTAGAGTAGGCAGGATGGATACTTCGCAATCCAGGGGCCTATCACCTTCTATGTAACTTCCGCCGTTGACCCCTTGGGAGGTCATCGCGATGCTCTTGCCCCCGTCAGAACATTCGAAAATCAATGTCGATGGAATACTCGACAACCTCCGGCGATATATGCTGGCTCGGTTCCAACATGCGAATCGGATCAAGCCCGAGTTCCGCCATCTCGAAAGCGATCTGGTCTGGCACGAACTCCAGGCCGTGCGCCAAATCCTTTCCGAGTCCAAGCCCTACGCGGAATTCCGATTCGTCATCGCCGATGTCCTGATCAGTTTTGATAAAGAAAAAAAATGGGGCGTCTTCTCGCCCAGCGATCAGAACTGCATCCAGAGTGAGATCGTCACCCATGTCGACGAAATCTCGGGTAAAGAAAAAAGCGACGTCATCGCGATTCGCGACATGCGGGGCATCTATAAAATGATGGACCCCAATCTCGATTGCCTCCTCCAGCTCATCCAGATTTGGGTCTGGTGGGATCTGCGCGACGCGGCCGACTTCTTCCTGTTCGACACTCAAATGGAAGTACTCCGCGATCTTCCGAAAAAAGAATGCGACGAACGGATGGTCATCTCCTATCGCAAGGAAATGAAACTCGATGAAACCGCACCGTCTCCAGACCTCGCCGGAGTCTATGAGTTCGAATACAACCGGACGAAGGGCATGGTCGAGAAGCTGGCGTATCGGATCGAGAACGCGCCGATTTACGAAGAGATCATCGGGTATGAGGACGGCAGCGACCCACAGGTCGACGAGAAGATTCTCCAACTGGCGCACCATCTTCGCGCGCGCGATCTGCTCAATGAGAAAAAAGACCTCGACCCCTCGTGGCTGGAACACTATGCGCATGTGCTGCACTGCCCGGCCGACCAGGTGGATAAAGAAAAGGCGGCGGCCTACGAAGAACGCTACTTGCACCGGGGCAAATCCGAATTGAGCGACGTGCTCCGCAACTTCGAGGACAACTGTGTCCGTTACAACGTGAAACCCCGGCAATTGAAGGAAGTCGTCGCGCGCTTCCGGCACGTCCCCTCAAAAATGACCGACACCCCGCCCGAACAAGAAGAAGCCGCGGTTTAAGACGTTCCCAACAGATATGCAACGGCGAGAGTGCGAAAACGATTATGAGTTGCAATTCTCTTGGGATGCCCGGGCTCAAAGCTTTTGAACCAACGCCACTCGGCGTAATCCTTCTCCTCATTGTGCTCTTCGTTCAGTTCGTCGTGTTCTCGTCCGCCTCATACTCCTTCTCCATCCCGATGAACGGCAGTGCCCCGGAAACGAGCGGCGATTTATTGGATGCAAACGGTGACGCTCTGGCCAATGTGACGTACTTCTATGGAATCGGCACACCCATAAGTATAACCAAGATTAAGGGATCACCGAAGTTGGCCATCGATTTGCTTGCGTTGATCGCGAACCTTGTGTGTAGCTACGTCCTCGCGGTCATCCTGGCGCGCGCCTTCATGGGAGCGACGCAGCTTCGGCGTCCGGCCCTGGCATATGGAATCGTTGCAGCGGTCATGGTCCTGCTTAGCTTCTGCGCCGCCATCGGCGTTTCCAAAGAATACTGGGGCTATTTCTTTCGTCCGCCGGCAGTTGTGGGAGAAATCTTGGGCGTCACAGCAGTTTCGGCCGTGATCCCCGTCATGACGGAGTCGGACGATGAGGGAAATCGCAGGTTTGTAGCGTGGGAAGATTACTCCGTGGCCGAGGCCATTGAGTACTGCATAAAAGG
>JAJFLK010000458.1 GCA_021772735.1 Candidatus Sumerlaeota bacterium
TCAGGTCGAGCATGGAGAGCGCGCCGCCGCCGTGCTCTGCCAGCGCGGCCTCTGCGCCGGCCCGTACCGCCGCTTCGAGCGTGCCGAAATCCCGAGCCTTGTATATCGTCAGTAGATCCATGATGTCTGTAGATTGAGCCCCGGTCCCTTGCCGAACCGCATCGGGCTGGTGATTTGTTAATTGCTTACCGACTTGCCGCTACGCTTGTCAAAGATTACCTCAAGAAAAATATTGCGGTTATCGGGCAAAGAGACTATTTAAGCCTAAGAATATGAGGGGTCCAGCTCCGAGAGTCCACCCTAGGGAAGGCAAGCCGACGGGCCGAACGAATCGCCCCAGGCACCCAGTCTGATGATCAAAATCGATATCGTCAAACGTGTTGCTCAACATCTGAGCCTCAAGGATCAGGAAGCTCTCCAGGTTGTCGATGCCATCATCGACAGCGTCAAGGAGACCATTTGCAATTCCGAGCGTCTCGAAGTGCGCGATTTCGGCGTCTTCCAGACAAAGGTTCGCAAAGCCCGGACGGGCCGCAACCCGCGCAACCGCAAGGAATATCCAATTCCCGAACGCCGCGTGGTGACCTTCAAACTCGGCAAAGAGCTCAAGGATTTCTCTGTTGTGGCTGAGCCGGCCTCGGACTCGGCCTCCGGCCCGGCGCCTGCCGGTGATTCCGGCGCTTCGACCTCCTTCAATCAAGATACCTTTCTTTCCGAAGAACAGAAATAGTCTGCGGCGCGGGCGCTTGTATTTCGCTCCCAGCACGGGGAATCATTGTCATATGTGCGCGCCCGGCGGCGCTTCGCTTAGTCGGCTCGTGCGATGTCCTGCGCGGGAAGTTTCGTGAAATTCAGCGTGTTGTCGATTACAAAGTCGTCGGCCGTTCCCAGTGTCCCATCTCGTCCGCTCGAGCGTAGCGTTCCGGTAAGGGCTTGGAATCGGAGCGCCTTGCCCCAGGCGTCGCTCGCGGCATCGGCTCGCATATACCCGCCGGCGACGACTTCGTCCAAGTGCCGCGTCACGCGCGCGCTGGCTGCTTCGTATCGAAGAACCGCCGACATCGCTGCCTCCATGATCTGCATGGTTTCGGTTCGTGCGTCTTCGGCGCTGCGCTCTGCGGCTCGCGGCGACGCCAAAAAGCCATTGATCTTCGCGTCAATCCAGCCGCCGGCGCCGGCTGTCCTTCCACGACCCGGCGGTCGGCCCGCTTTGTTTTGCATCGCGTAATATGCTCCGGCGCCGATCAGAACGATTGCCAACACGACCGTTGCCCGCGCGAAAATCGAGGCTCGCGGGGCGGGCGGACCCAGATCGATCTTCATCGCACGCGCGCGCCTCTCGTCGTCGTCGATCGGGCCGCCGTGGCGACGCGCCGTCTCAGAGCTTGTAGTCGTGGCCGAAATCGATGTCGCTGCGGCTCCGGTCTCGCCCGGATGGGCCGCCGCCCTCGCAACAGGGTCGAGCAGCGAGGGGTCGCCCGCAAAAGCGTCTTCTGTGTCATCTTGGGCTATCGGCCCCGGCTCCGGCGCGCTCGGGTTCGAAGACGAGCCAATGCCGAACGCCGGGTCCAGGCTCGCCGGATCGCCCTCAAATGCGGAATCGTCCGCGCCCCCGGCGGCTGCCGCAGCGGCTTCACGCGATTCAATCGCAAGCCGTGACTCGCGGATCGCGGCGCACAGATCGTCGTAGCTTTCGTATCGCCCGCCGGCGTCCTTGGCCAGCAGACGCATGAGAATCGATTCGATATCGGCCGGAATCCCGGGCTCGATCGATCGGGGCGTCGGTAGCGGCGAGGTCGCGTGCTTCATCATCATCTGCGCCGCCGTGGCCGCGTCGAACGGCGATTGCCCCACGAGGAGGTGATAAAACGTCGCGCCGAGCGAATACATATCGGCTCGGAAATCCAGGCTCTGGCCGAGGCTCATCTCGGGCGACATGTAGCGCGGCGTGCCCAGGACCGAATTCTCCTGCGTGTGGTCGACGTCTTCGAACAAGGCCTTGGCCAGCCCGAAATCCACCATCTTGAGCTGCCCATCGCCCTGGACCATCAGGTTGCCGGGCTTGATATCTCGGTGGATGATCTTCCGTTTCCACGCCTCGCAAAGCGCCAGCGCGGCCTCTTCGAGCCAGGCCAGCGCGGCGAGCGGATCGACCGGCATTCGCATCTCGATCAGTTCGGCCAGCGTGTGGCCGACGACCAGTTCGAAAACCAAAAACGGAGAGCCCGCAGGCGTCCGGCCGAATCCCATCAGCTGGGCGACGTTCGGATGGCGAATCTTGTCCAACGCCCGGGCCTCGCGTTCGATCCGCTTGATGGCGTCCGCGTCGCTCAAAAGGGCCGGGTCGAGCACTTTGACCGCGACGCTCTGGCGCGTCGCCGGATTCACGCCTTCATAGACAACCGACATCGCGCCGGCGCCGATGCGGCGCAGGATCTTGTATTCGCCGATTTGCTCCGGGACGGAGTCATTCGTGGCTTCGGGATTCATTGCTTCTGTCTTCTCTCCGACCTCATGGCCCTTTGAAGGGCGGGTTGACTCTTTGGTCTCGGCGCGAGCGCTCGCGGCGCCGCGGCCTGCGCGGGGCATACGCGGCCCGCTCGGGCCGTCGAACAACTACGGAGCCCTATCAGTTTCTTCGGCTTGCCGACCTGATATCTTGATCCTTAGGCCACGCGAAGAGACTGGAGCAGGCAATCGGTTCCGGGGCGGAGACCGTCCCAAAACCGCCCGCAAGGCTCCCGCATTTGACAAACCCACCGTCTTGCCCGGACAATCGGGCAAGGATGTCTGCATAGACGCCCACTTCGGACCCGAAGCCTTCTCCAGACCCAACTCGAACCAAGAGCTCCCCCTTGAGCGAAGAACCCAACCAAAGATCCGAACCGGATCGCACGCTGCCAACCGCGCCGACACCCGTCGGAGCGGGCAGCGCCGCCGGCGAAGACAGCGAACCGAGCTTGGGCGGCGACAGCGGCCCAGGCGATCCGGGCGTGCCGGTCGAGGAGCGGCTCCGCAATGTGCTAGGCGAGGATTACGAACTCGGCCCGCAAATCGGCCGTGGCGGGATGGGCATTGTCTTCAGGGCGACCGACCGTCGGCTCAAGCGCGAGGTCGCCATCAAGGTTCTTCCTCCCGAGATGACCTATCGCTCAGATCTGCGCAAACGGTTCGTCCGCGAGGCGCAGCTCGCCGCACAACTTACGCATCCGAATATCGTTCCGATCTACGACGTCGGCAATCGCGATGGGCTCGTCTGGTTCGTGATGTCGTTCATCACCGGCGAGTCGGTGCGCGATCTCGTTCGGCGCGATGGGGCGCAGCCCATCCATGTCACCAGCCGCGTTTTGCGCGAGACCGCATGGGCGCTTTCTTACGCGCACGCGCGCCACATCATCCACCGCGATATCAAACCGGACAATGTCATGATCGAGCGCGCCACGGGGCGGACGTTCGTCGCGGATTTCGGCTTGGCCAAGCTCCTCAAAGAGGATCAGCACAGCGAGCTGACTTCGGCGGGCGGGATCATCGGAACGCCGGCCTACATGTCGCCCGAACAGGCCCACGGCTCCGAGCACATCGATCACCGCACAGATATATACAGCCTCGGGCTGGTCGGTTATTTCATGCTCGCCGGACGCAACCCCTATGAGGGGCGCGGCGTCCAGGCCGTGCTGGCACGGGTGCTGACCGAAGCCCCGCCCGATATCTCGCACACCAGACCAGACATCGCATCCTGGATCGTGGATCCCATCCGCAAGGCGACTCATCGCAAACCAGACGAGCGATATCAGCAGGCCGAAGAACTCGCCATTGAACTGGATCGCGCCGCCGCGCCGGCCATCACGCCCACTTCGATCGAACATTTACTCGATATGGTCGGCTCGTACGCCGGATTTTCGGTCCTGTTCGCCTGGCTGCTTTGGCTGCCCGATTTTCGCCAGGTGCCCGCGCTATCCTGGCAAACCTGGTTTCTGGTCGGTTCCTTCCTGGCTTTTCCACTCATGCGCGCGCTGCACCTGGTCAATGTCGAGGGGCTTGATTGGAGCAACGTCAAAAGCGGCATTGAGGCACGTCGTATTTATTGGCTCAAGCGCCAGAGCCTTCGCAATCAGGCCGGGCCATATTGGTTTCCATACGTGATGGTTGCCGTCGCGTTCGCATGCTGGGCAGGCTTCTGGTTTCTCGACCGGTTTAATCTGCCCTCAGTGCAGGACCGTCAGTTTGTCTTCTTCCAACCGATCGAGCGCGGTCGCGATGTGTCTTTGCCGGTACCGCCATATGGATTGATTGTCTACTCGTTGTTCGGTTCGGTCGCCTGGGTTCAGCTCTTCGGCCTGCCGCGCGCGCGCCGGCTCACGCCGGATCAACTCGATCGCCTCATGTCATGGCGGCTGCCTTGGCTGTTCGATAACGTCGGCAAGCTCATCTTCCGCCAGTTTGGAATGTTCCGTTCGGTCGATCGCCGGATCGAAGCCAGCTCGGATTTCGAGCAGCTCGCCGACCCGGCCGTGCGCTCCGCGTTCTCGTTCACCCGGACGCGTCGGTCTCTGCCTCTGTCGAAGCTGTGGAAAATGCGCGAGCCGATCCGCCTCGGGTCGTTGCTGGTCCGGCGCACATGGTGGCTCCGCGAGCGGAGCATCGCGCTGCGCAAGAAGCTGGACCAAGTGCGCGACTGCAAGCACCTGGCGAAGAAAATCGAGAAGTGCGAAGAGCGCCTCAGCGTACGCGAACAACTCATCGCCGAGTGCTCGGCCACGCTCGAAGACCTGCGCTTGATTCTCATCGAGGGAGATGATCCGTATGGAAGCAACGTCGAGGCCGATCAGCGCACCATTGAAGAAGCTCTGCGCCTCACACGGCCGATGCGGCGCGTCCGGCTGGCCTCGCGGATCTACGGCGGAATCATCGTCAGTTGGTTCGTCATCCGCGGGTTGATCGGCTTGCTCTCGACCGACCCGGATTTCGCGCGCATCCGAACTCCCGGGTTCGATCAGGCGCTCGACGGCATCGGTCTTATTTGCGCCGCCGCAGTCTGCGTTTTCTTTATCTTACAATTCTTCAGAAACCGCCTTTACAGCTAGGCGGCTGGGCCGGTGCTCGGGTCTCCAGCTCGCCGATTTCGACGTACCGGCAGGGCGCAACGCGTTGGGGAGAAGAGAGTTTCACGCAAAGACGCGAAGCCGCAAAGAACAAAGACGGATAATCTCTGTCTCTACCCCGCTGCCCCGGAGCATGTCGCGTTCAAGTGCGGGCGGCGAGCCTAGGCTTCGTTCACGCCGCAGAAAAGACGGTTTTCATATTTGAAGTTCAGATTGTCGATGTCGTCGGTCCAGATGTGACCGACATTGACGGTCTTCAGTTCGTCCTCGCGCGAGAAATCCCGCGTGAATCCGAGCGGACGCAGATGAACGGCTGCGACGCGTTGCGACGCGCGCTTGACGACATTCTCGTTTGACTCGGCCACATGAGACGCTATCGCCAGTTCCCAGTCCTTGCGCTTGACGCCGAGCTGCGCGAGCTTGTGGCGCTCGTAAGACGACTCGAAGTCGATCAGCTCAGTCTTGATCAGATCGACCGAGCGACGCGCCCGGCGCGAATCTTTGAGCCAATGGTGAATGTAGGCTGTGTTGCAAAGAGCAAGGGTCAGCATGACGACGTTCTGATAGATGGCCCGCTGATCGAAGTTTTCGCACCGCGTGCCCGAAGTCCGGCCCGAATCGAGGCAGAAGAAAATCGCCTGGGCCGCCGCGCCGCAGATCGAAGCGTCCGCTTCGCTCAGCTCCCGCGCCTTGGGCGAACGCAAATGCTTGTTCGCCAGCTCGTGGATGTTGATATCGGCCTCGGAAAGATTGTGCTGGATGAAGTGCTCACGCCAATAGACGAGCGTATACGCGGCCAGGAAATCCTGGACCCGCTCGCAGGACTCGCCGGCGCCCTTGGCGCCAACGAATGACGCGAGCACCGCAGCCATCCCACCCTTGCAGGTTTCGAGGTCGCCCGTCACCGAGCGGACGCACTTATCGCGAACCAGCGACCAGGCAAGCTTCCAGCACTGTGAGCCTTCTTCTTTGATATCCCCGTCGCGCGTATTGCGTTTGTATTCCCGGTCTGCCGCGACGGCTGTCTTGCCGTTGCCGTCCACGCTGCGCATTCCACGCCATCGTGTGAAGGTCTGTGAATTCTCAAGCCAATCCGGCCCCGCCGAATTATCCCTGACCTTGATGTTGCGTGGCTCGCTTTCGGCATACCCGAGCTGACCGCGCAGCTTGCCCCGAACGTAGAAATCCGGTGAAAGCGGGACGTATCCCAGTTCGGTCAGCTTGACCAGCTTCTGGCGGAAGTTCGTGATCGATTTTGAGGAGAACGCGATGGCTTCGAGCTCTTCGAAATGCGCCCATCCATAGTGGACGTCCTGTTTGTTCAGGTCCGAATCCACCTTGGCAATGGTCCGGTCCAGAAGCTTCTTGACCGAAGGATTCGCATAAGCGACCCAATCGCTGAAATTGCGGTCGCGAAAAACCACCGAAGTGCCGTTGACGCCATCATGCAGGCCGGCGGCGCCCTTGCGGCGTCTGCGGCGCGGCTTGCCTTCGGCGCCGTTGCCGTTGGATTTAAGAATGTTCCACGATTTCATAACGATGTCGTGGTCGATGTCCTCGGTCTGATCGCAATCGAGTAAAAACACCAGGTGCGGCTGGCCGAGGCGCTCGCGCTTGCAATACGTCTCGAACTCCTCGCGCATGATGCTCGCGATGCGTTCGTGATACGCACATTCGGGAATCCAGATCGGAAGAACCATCAGCCCGTCTTCATTGTTGCGTTTCAAGAACGCGTGATACTTCTTCACGATGCGATCGTAGAACTTAAAAGTGATTCTTGCGCACAGGCGAATCTCGCTTTCGCCCAGCAGCGGCAGAAGGCAATGAAACGGCGTCGTTACGCATGGCGCGACCGTGCCGTTGCTGAACTGCTCCATCAGCGCGTTGTAGGTCGAATCGCCGGTTTCGTAATCCATCTCGACGATGCGATGCAAGGTGTCCGGGTCGACTGCCAGCGAGGTGAAGGGTATCTTGTGCAGACCGGTCCGCCCCTGCCGCATTCGCGATTCGATGAACCGCCCGATATGATCGAACAGTCCGAGCGACTGGCGATACACCTTGATCATCAATTCCGTCCAGTTGCGGCCATGCACGATTCGATCACCCAACTGGACCGACACCGGCGCCAGGCGGTCGATGAATTCGGGCGGCGCGGAAAACAAATCGATCAGGTCTTCGGTGTCTTCATCGCGCAGCTGGATCGGCCATATGCGATCGACATCGATCCGCGAGCCGACGTGATTCGTGAAACTGTGATAGACCGGATGGAACAGATTGATCGGCGGAACTTCGGGCTTGCTTCCGTCAGATACGGTCGATCCGATGGACTGACGAAAACCAGGACGCGTAGCTTTGGCGGGACTCAAGGTTCGAACCTTTCTTTCTCTACATGCTTTGTGGTCTACCGGCCTCGAAATGGGGAGCCGCAGCAGACCGCGCGGCCTCGCGCTCTCAAATTCGCGGACTTCGGGAAGTCACGATATCGCGGCCGGATTGTTTCACATGCTCATCGGGACTTAATTACTTATGGATCGCAAGGTGACGTCACCATGAAAATATTCGGTGCATATACGTGGAGTCATGAAAGCACAATTCAAATTCAGAGTCAAGCTTGCCCTGCTTTTAGAGGGTCCGAATCCAATCTGCCCATCGCCCGCAACCCCTCTGCCTGTGCGGGTATGCGGCTGTGGATAGTTCTGTGCATAACCGCCCCCAGCTTGTGAACGGTCTGTGGATAAACTGTTAAGAAATCGAATTCTTCGCCTATTCGATAGCTGCAAATAGCGTCTATTCCGGCGCTGAATATCGGCGGCGCGCCCGCCGGAGACCATCGGGCCGAATCAGAACTCGATCAGGCGATTCTCGCCCGCATGAAGGAACGCCAACCAACATTCAGTGACCGGAATTTTCCAGATCGCTTCAATGGCCGATCGGTAGATCGCAATCTGCGGCCGGTATCGTTCGACCAGGGCATCCACTTCGGCGCTCGATCCGGCCCGATCCGTCTTGTAATCAATAATGATGGCGAAATCGCCCTCGTCGATCACGCAATCGATAATACCCTGAACGATCACGCGTCCTCGCCCCGTCTCGGCGGCAACGCCGTCGCCGGATTCCGAAACCTCGACCCAACGCGTAAAGGGGAGCTCCCGTGATAACGAACCGGCGCGCTCGCATAGTCGACGGCCAAGATCGGTCTCGAAAAAGCGGGTCAAACCGGGCAAATCCAATACATCGAGAATTTCGGAAACTTCGGCCCGGTCGCCTTCGATCAAACCGCCGTCGATCAGCGCCTCGGCCTGGCGGCGCAGGCCGGCCTCGGTCACTCCCGCGCCGCCCCCGCTCAAATCCATGTGCTGGAGCTGTGCGTGCGTCGCCCGGCCTCGCGCCG
>JAJFLK010000459.1 GCA_021772735.1 Candidatus Sumerlaeota bacterium
CTGCGATTACCCCCCCCTACGAAACTCGCGCCGAAGCATCGCGCAACGCCCTGACTCCCGCGATCGTCCGCTCGGCCGCGATGTCGATCTCGGCCTCGGTCGTGCCGCGCCCCAGACCGAACCGCACCGAGCCCTCCACGACCTCGGGCGCCAGGCCCAACGCCCGCAAGACATGCGAGGGTTCCTGCGTCGCCGAAGTGCAGGCCGAGCCCGATGAGACCGCCACGTCCTTCATGCGCACCATCAGCGCGTCCGATTCGACGCCCGGGAAACTGATATTGAGGTTGTTCGGCAGGAGGACGCTCGCGTCCGTGCCAGCCCCTGCTTCGGCTTGTCGCTCTTCTCCCGCGCCCGCGCCCGCGCGTGCATTTACCCCATTCACAACCGCATCGGTGATTGCCCCCAGCAGCGCATCGCGCAGTCGATCGCGCAGCCTTCCGACCCGTTTGGCATCGGCCTCGCGTTGCTCGCCGACGATCTCGCACGCCTTGCCCAGCCCGACGATTCCCGGCACGTTCAACGTCCCCGATCTCATCCCGCGCTCGTGGCCGCCGCCGTCCAGAAGCGGCTCCAGGCCGACCCTCGGCCCGCGCCGCCGGACATACAACGCGCCCACTCCCTTCGGGCCATACATCTTGTGCGCCGAGACCGAGAGCAGATCGATCTGCATCGCGTCCACATCGCACGGCAGCCATGCCAGAGCCTGCACGGCATCGCAATGGAAAGTCACGCCCCGGCTGCGGCACACCGCGCCGATCTCGGCGACGGGGTTGACCGTGCCGATCTCGTTGTTGGCGAACATGATAGAAACCAGGATCGTCTCGGGCCGGATCGCCTCGGCCACTTCGTCCGCGAGGACACCACCCCCCGCTCCCGCCCCTGCGGGGACCCGCGCCCCCGGCAGGACTGGTAGATACGTCACGTCGAAGTCCTCGGCTTCGAGCCGGGCGCAGGTGTCGAGCACGGCTTTGTGCTCCAGCGCGCTGGTGATGATGTGATTGCCCTTGGACCGCAGACGCCGCGCCGCGCCCTTGATCGCGAGGTTGTCCGATTCGGTCGCGCCCGAGGTGAAGATGATCTCGCTCGGCCTCGCGCCGATCAGCCCGGCGACGTTATTACGCGCGGCATCGACCAGCGCCTCAGCCTGCCAGCCAAACGCATGCTGCCGACTGGCGGCGTTGCCGAACTGCGCGCGCCACGTCGGCGCCATCGCCTCGATGACCCGCTCGTCGCACGGCGTCGTCGCATGATGATCCAGGTAAATGGGAGGTGGCGAAGCCATGAGGCCAGTTTAACGCCGAGGGGAGCTGGGGTGCAATCGTTGGCGGTGCAGCGGGCCGAGAAGGATCAACAAGATGAGCTACGGGCCATTCGCTTCGATCACGCCGGCGGACCGATTGCGGTTCCTAGCGAGGATGACTTCGACGCACGGGATGGGCTCGGCGGAGCCCGGCCTGTTTAAGATGCCGTCCCCAAAATCCAAGAAAGCGCTCGTGCCCTTCACTTCTCTCCCCGTATTTGCTATCTTTGCCAATTGTGAGTAAATCCGCATCCAAACAACTTACATATCCAAAGGCTTTTGGCCCAACTCTTGGTCCACTCTACACCGTCTTGGATGATGAGGTCGCATGGCTTAACCAAAAGTGGCTTGAATTTCAGAGTCTTTATACTAAGGGCCAGAAGAGAGTTGACGTATTAAACGAGACGGCGCCTCACTTCTTTTGCATGATTCAAGAAGTTCTTCGGGATGATATTCTGCTACATATAGCAAGGCTAGTTGAGAATTCTAAGGACGGAAGCAACAATCGAAATACGAATCTCACATTTCCGATCCTCAAGGGCAAAATATCAGATGAAAGCCTCGGCAAAGAAGTCAACAGACTCATAGATAAGGCCATCGAAGAAGCTGAATTCGCTGTATCTTGGCGAAACAAGCGATTGGCCCACATTGATTACTCCCATGCGCTGAGGAAGGTCGCGCAGCTTCAGGACATTGATGAAGGGCAGATCGCCACGGTTCTGAAGACTTTCGGCTCAATCTTGAACCTTCTGCAAGTTCACTTCTTGGACACGCCGACCGCCTATGAGCACTCCATCTCGCCATACGACGCGGAGGCTCTTCTAAGTTGTCTGGCCGTAGCAGCTGAATATTTTGAGCGTCGGCGAACCAAGCTCAATACTGGAAAACCACTGCCCGCGGAATGGGAGATACTTCCAGAATTCTGATTTTGCTGCGATCACCGCATCTATGAGTGACCGGACGCCTCGCTCGGCAACTCAATCACATGGTTTCCTTCTATGAATATCAACGAACTAGATGCGCTCAGAGCGAAGGTTCTGAGAGAGATGAAGAAGGCTCGCGTCGCTGGCGATCCTTCTTCCTCGCTGGAAGCTAGTGGAACGGATTCTGAGGGATTCATACACAAGATCGTCGTGCCCGGCCTCAAAAACCAAGAGCGTGTGAGGGACGAAATCGACAATGTGATTCATTGGGTTGCATCGCTTTTCGAGTATCTACGGATGGAATTGATCAAGAAGGGGCTGAAGGAGGGGGACGCCAGGAGAACCTTGAAAAGGGTTGTAACGGGCTCGCCTGAATTGTCCATCGTTATGGACATGGCGATCCTCAAGCGACACGGTGAAATCACTCATTCAAAGGTCCCGGGAAAGGTTGGTTATACGGGACGAAAGCCACGATTGGGGAATATCACCTTGACGATTCCTCTTCGGCCCTCAACGTTAACATATACCGGCACAAATCCGACGATGCATCCGAATGCGCTGAAGGCCTTCAAATCAGATCGAGAATTGCGCATTGAGATTCCTGACCTAGGAAAAATTGAGATCTCTGCGCCTGTTGTTGATGCATCCGGCTCGGAGATATGCGATGCGCTGGAGGCACTGGAGAAAGCAAGCGCGGTGTGGGATATTTTTCTGGCAGCCAATCTCGAACATTCCTGATACTTAGGACAGAAATCCTGCTACCAGCCTCGGCGACAGCATACCCAGCCCCCCGTCATCTGTCGGATCTAGCTTTC
>JAJFLK010000460.1 GCA_021772735.1 Candidatus Sumerlaeota bacterium
CATATTCATGGTTTATTACTCCCAGAGGCGTCCCGTAAAAACGTCCCGACGCCGAGGCGCGAGCCGAATTCTTTTGTCCCAGGGGTCGGCCCCGAAACGCGCGAACACGCAGCCCACCTGTGGCGGGTCCGACAGCCCCGATGGCGACATCGCAAAACGACGACCCAGAGCCCGGACGCATCGCGCCTTGTTATTTCTTCTTCGCGTCTGCGCGGCCCAGCGGCATGACCTGATCGACATGCTCGTGCGGACGGGCGATCACGTGAACGGCCACAACTTCACCGACGCGGCTCGCCGCAATCTGCCCCGCATCGCACGAAGCCTTGACTGCCGCGACGTCGCCACGGACCACAACCGAGACGTATCCGCCGCCGGTCTTCTCATACTGTACCAGCTCGACCTTGGCCGCTTTGACCATCGCGTCGGCGGCTTCAACCGCTGCGGGGAAGGACCGCGCTTCGATCATTCCTAGTGCATCTGCCATCTTTCATCTCTCCGATCGGTTTGAATTGAACTTGTTCGACTCTCGAACTTTTTGGAACCTTAATTCCGGGTCGCGCGCCTACTTTTCGACCCGGCCTGTCACCGAGGCCAGGGCAGCCTCCGCGGCTTCGAAGCCGACCAGCATGTCTTTCTCTTCTCCGCCCAGATAAATACGCCCAAAGCTGCCGAACGTTCGAACTTCGAGAACGTTAATATCCGCCGCCTTCTCAGCTTCGTTCGCCGCAAGCGCCGCATACGCCGCCGGCGCGCATTCCATCGTATAAAGCGTATGGCCGGGCAGGATCATATTGCCGTGGCGCACCCGGTTGATGAGCTGCGTGTGATAGTCCGTCACGTTCTTGATCAGCTGGCTGGTCGTGACCTTCGGCTTGATTCGGTCTTCCTCGGTCAGACCCAGCGCGCTCAAGATTTCTTCCCCCGCCTGGCGGACATCGGCCTGGGAATCCGAATGAATCTCCAGCATGCCGAACATTCGTTCGACGATCATCATGCCCGGCGTGACGCTTGTGTTTTTCAAGGCCACGTCGGTCACGCGGTTGATATCCATGCCCGGCGAGATTTCCACGAACAATGCCGCCTGGCCCGCACGAGGCAGGAAACCACCGGCAACGGTCGCGAGAAACGACGCAAACTGGGGCTGCAAACTGTCGAGAAAACAATATGATCTTACTTCAGCCACGGGTTCATCCTTTCGGCGCCGCTTCGCGGGCCTGTTCGATAATTTTAACACTGCTGCTTGCGCCGACGCGCGTCGCTCCGGCCTGAATCATTTTCACGGCGTCCTGATACGTGCGGACTCCGCCAGATGCCTTCACGCCGAGCTTCTTCGGCGCGACCGTTCGCGCCATGAGCGAGATATCCTCGGCCGTCGCCCCGCCCGAACCAAACCCGGTCGAGGTTTTGACGAAATCCGCGCCGGCGCGCATCGAGATCTCACAGACTTTGACCTTCTCTTCATCCGTCAGCAAACTGGTCTCGAGGATCACCTTGCTCATCGCGCTGCCATCGCGGCAGGCCTCGACGACGGCGCGAATATCTTTTAGCACGAGATCCCAATCGCCGCTCTTGACCGCCCCGACGTTGACGACCATATCGATTTCTTTGGCGCCCTCGCGGATACAACGCCGCGCGTCCATCGCCTTGGATTCGCCCGGCTGCGCTCCGAGCGGAAAGCCCACGACGCAGCAAACCTTGACCGACGTGCCCTTGAGCAATTCCTTCGCTTCGCGCGCATACGAGGGATTCACGCAAACCGAGATGAAGTTATGTTCGCGCGCCTCGGCGCAGAGCTTCTCGACATCGGCAAGCGATGCCTCGGGTTTCAAGACCGTGTGGTCGATCATCTGCGCCATGGCTTCGGGACCGATCGTCGCCGGAGCGAATGCGCCCGGGCCGGCGCCGCTGCCGGCGAGCATCTGCTGCGCCCGCGCAACGATCAGGTCCACATCGGCCGGGTCGATCCCATCCAGATTGACGCCGCCCGGACTCCCCGAGCCGGCCGAGCCGCCACCCGAATTCATGCACGTAAACCGAGAAAGATCCGATGCATTGGCCCCGGCTCCGGCCGCCCCGCCCCCGCCTTCGAGCCCGAGGATCATCCCGACTCGACGCTGATGGCGCTCTTCGGTGCATTCGGTCGAGAGGAAAACATCCGCGATGGCCTTGGCCTGGCCCAGGCTCACCTGCCCCGCGCCCAGCGTAAGCACGTTCGCCCCGTTGTGCTCGCGGCTGTTGCGAGCCAGAACCTCGCTCGTGCAGGCCGCCGCCAGCACGCCCGCGATCTTGTTCGCCGCCATGGCCGAACCGATCCCCGCGCCGTCAATCATGATTCCGAATCGAGCCTGCCCCGATGCCACCAGCCGCGCCACGGCTTCGGCGAATTTCGGGTAATCAACCGACTGCGTATCGTTCGTCCCCACATCGGTCACGGTGTGTCCGGCCGCGCGCAGGTGCCCCGCAAGGTTCTGCTTGAGGTCGAATCCGCCGTGATCGGCGCCGAGGGCAATAGTCTGTTTTTTTGTCATGGGCATTTAAGAGCAACGAGATTTATAACA
>JAJFLK010000047.1 GCA_021772735.1 Candidatus Sumerlaeota bacterium
GGTCACCCCGGCGCACGACCCGAACGATTACGAGATGGGCAAACGCCACGATCTTGAGTTCATTAATATCCTGCACCCCGATGCGACTCTGAACGAGAACGCCGGCAAGTACGCGGGCCTCTCAGTCAAAGACGCTCGCAAACGCGTCGTCGAAGATATGGATGCCGCCGGCCTGCTCGAAAAGATCGAGCCGCACGCCCACGCCGTCGGGCATTGCTATCGCTCGGGCTGCGTTGTTGAACCGTTCATCTCCAAGCAGTGGTTCGTCAAGATGCGTCCGCTGGCCGACCCCGCGCTGGCCGCCGTGCGCGAAGGCCGCACGAATTTCATCCCGCCCAATTGGGACAAGACGTATAACCAGTGGCTCGATAATGTCCGCGATTGGTGCATCTCGCGCCAGCTCTGGTGGGGCCATCGCATCCCGGTCTGGTTCTGCGATGATTGCGGGCATGAGATCTGCGAGATCGAGAACGAACCGCAGCAATGCCCCAAATGCAACGGCAGCCATCTGACGCAGGATCCCGACGTGCTCGACACCTGGTTCAGCTCGGCGCTATGGCCGTTCTCGACTTTGGGCTGGCCCGAGCAGACGCCCGAGCTCGCGAAATATTACCCGACCTCCGTGCTCGTCACGGCGCACGACATCATCTTCTTCTGGGTCGCGCGCATGATGATGATGGGCATCAAATTCATGGGCGATGTCCCGTTCGCCGAGGTTTACATCACGCCGCTCATCATGGCCGAGGGCGGCGGGAAGATGAGCAAGTCCAAGGGCAACGCCGTCGATCCGCTCGTGCTGATCGCCGAGCATGGCGCCGACGCTGTCCGGCTCTCGCTGTGCAGTCACGCCGCGCGCACCCGCACGGTCAATTACTCCGCCAAACGCTTCGAGGCGTATCGCAACTTCACAAACAAACTGTGGAACGCCGCGCGATTCGTGCTGATGAACACCGAAGATCTTTCACCCGAGGATTTCGCCGCCGGCGTCGAGGCCTCGGACCTCAAGCTTGAGGACCGGTGGATTCGATCGCAATTGAACGCGGCTGCTGCAGCGGCAATCGATGCGCACGATCGATATGAGTTCGATGCCGCTCTGACCGCGCTCTACGATTTCACCTGGAAGCAGTACTGCGATTGGTACGTCGAGCTGGTCAAGCCCCGGCTCTATGCAGCGCAAAAAGGCGAGATGGACGACGAGACGCGCGCCTCGAGGACGACGGCGCAAGTCGTGCTCGTCTCCGCGCTTGAAACCGTCCTGCGCCTCCTGCATCCCATCGCGCCGTTTATCACCGAAGAGATCTGGCAGACCATCCGAGAGCGATACGGCTCGGCGTCCGCAGGAGCCGCCAACCCGGCATCGGCCTCGCTCGCCGCAGCGTCGATCATGATCGCACCCTGGCCCCAAATCGTCGACGCAGGCGCGCCAGACACCGAAGCCGACGACGATCTCGCGTTGCTCCAGCAGGCAGTCTACATGGTGCGCAACATTCGCGGCGAGATGAACGTGCCGCCCGGTATGAAAACCGACGTCGAGATCGTCAGCGCCCGCGCGGATCGCCTGGGCAAACTCCGCTCGTGCGAAGCTCTGATGACCTCGCTGCTCAACGTCACCGAACTGCGGATTCTTGACGCGCCGACCGAGATCAAGTTCGCCTCGACGGCCGTGCATGAAGAGATGACCGTCCGCGTGCCGCTGCCCGATGAACTGCGCTCGGCCGAATCCGCGCGGTTGGGCAAAGAGATCGCGAGGATCGAGGGCGTGATTACGGGCATCGGCAAGAAACTGGGCAACGAGAAATTCACCGCCCGCGCCCCGGCCGACGTCGTCGAACGCGAACGCACCCGCCTTGCCACAAATCAATCGGACCTGGAACGACTGCGCGCAAAGCGGGATGAGCTGGCGTAGGTTCGTCATGGGAGCGCCGAGCTATTTTCGTTATCCTTTCGCTTTACACTTCGATTGGATCGAATTAGACTCCTTGCGCTTGAAGAGCGTATTTTCTGGATCGGGGATGAGAAAGATATGGCGAAGACCTTGGTTCTGGATTCCCTCGACCAAAACGTTCATCGCTGGATCGAACGCGAAAGCGGATATGCGGACGTGACCGGGGGCGAGTTTGTTCAAGACCTTATAGTCCAAGCGAAGGAACGCGCGGAACCGTATGGGCAATTGAACTTTCTTGGCACCGATCAGCGAAATGGGTCGAGAAACGGTCACCCGCCCCGATTTACCTTCGCAGACTTCTTCGCCGGGATCGGCGGTTTTCGTTTCGGGTTGGAGCGGGTCGGTGGGAAGTGTCTTTTTTCGAGCGAATGGGATAAATTCGCCCGCCAGACCTACAGCGCGTGGTTTGGGGAAACCCCAGCTGGCGACATAACACAGATTGATGCTTCTGAAATCCCGGACTTTGACCTCCTCGCAGCCGGATTTCCATGCCAGCCGTTTTCGATCGCGGGGGTCTCCAAGAAGAAGAGTCTTGGCCGCGAGCATGGATTTCTGGATAAGACCCAGGGGACGCTCTTCTTTCATCTGGCCCGCATCATAAAAGCGAAACGACCGTCCGTCGTGCTACTTGAAAATGTGAAGAATCTGCGTTCGCATGATCGAGGGAAAACCTGGAACACAATTATAGGAACGCTTGAAGAGCTTGGATATGCGGTTTTCGCGAAGACAATTGACGCCCGTCATTGGGTGCCGCAGCACCGAGAACGCGTCTTTATAGTCTGTTTCGAGCGAACGCTTTTCGGCAGTCTCCCGCCCTTCCATTTCCCGCCTCCACCAAGCAGGCACACCCCTAAGCTAAAAGACATTCTGGAACGTAAGCCGCACTCGAAGTACACGCTGAGCGACCACCTGTGGAATTATCTTCAAGCCTACGCGCAGAAGCATAAGGAAAAGGGGAATGGCTTCGGATTCGGCCTGGCCGACCGT
>JAJFLK010000461.1 GCA_021772735.1 Candidatus Sumerlaeota bacterium
GTGCCCAATGCCATATCAGCATACAGCAACAGGCCCCGGGAAATAACCGGCAGCGCAATCCACTGAGGGATAAGGCAAGCGGCTCCGACGATCAGCCCGCGTGTGCCGAACCGCGCGGTGAGGCAACGGACCGCGTAGAGCAGTGCGCATGTCATGAGAATCATCTGCCACAGACCAAGCCCGACCATGTTACCGATAATCAGGAACGCGGCGTTGGCAAAGGGAATCGCGAGGGGATAGGTCGCGCCGTGCGTATAGGGGAACAGCCCCGGATCGCCGCTGACAACAAACGTCTGGGCCTTGGCGATCCAATAAAAAAGGCTATCCGATTCGGCTCGAATGAGCGGCGCGGATGCGAGAACGAAAAGCGCGCCCACGACACAGAGCTGACCGAAAAATATGCGCTGCCACCGCCGGGGCGGCTTACCAGATGTCGCGTGAGAGCTAGACGGCGCAAGCGTAGAGAACGAGGCAAACTCATTGGACGCGACGCGCCAGCCCACTCCGACGCCGACCGCGACCGATACGACCCACGCCGCGATGAGACTCATGCCATCGACCCGACCCAGCGAAAACGAAACAAACTTGAAGAGCGTGACGAAAAGACAGAACCCGCTCATCGCGGCGAGCATGATGGCTTCGAGGGTCGGGAGGCGAAAGCTCTGCTCTACCCGAGCAAAGCCGATCAGGAGCGGAGCTGCCGACGCGGCGGCCATTCCCAAAAGCATCGCCCATGATGTAAGCCAATCCATCATTTCGTGGACTCGAAGCCATAGAGGGCCATATCTTCGAACCTGAGCAACGGCTCCACGCTCTCCGCCTGCGCGTCTTCGGCCGGCACGAACGCGATGACATATTTGATTCCGGGCGGGACGGGACCCCGGAATCGGATCGGCTGGCCCGTCTGCTCGACGATTTTCTCGAACGCCAGGTAGGCAAGGAAGTTGCCCGAGCGCCGCTCATGCGGCGGCAGACGCGCATAAGTCTCCGCCGCCATGCCGACGCTCCCGGGCGGCCGGGTCTGGCAAATCTCCATGATCGCCTCGTATCGCGCCGACGGGACAAAATCAGGAATAAAGGCCTCCAGGGACTCCGGCGCACGGAAAGATTCGGGCGAGATCTCATCGCCGGCGATCCGGTAAAAAAGAGGGAGCGAGACCGCCAGCGAGCCGAGCATGCAGGCCCCGATCAGGGCAACTGAGACGCGCGAAAAAAATCGGATCGCACCTCCGGGAGCCTGATCCGTTGCGTGCGCCGCACCCGGAGCCGCAACAGACTGCGCGGGTGGCGCCGGGGACACGGAATTGGAGGCCGGGGGGCTCGGGCTGGCAGGCATCGAATCCGGATTATCCACAGTCCGGACGGCCATACAAGGCCGCGCAAGTGGCATGGGAGACGGCAACCTCGATTCAGGTTCGGCCCGGCGGGCGCGATGCCGATACAAATATCGGGCATATTGCCCTCGCCTTTGAGCTTGAGTGTTCCACGCCTGGCGAATAAAGTATTCGCCGCGCGCTATGCCCCCACCCCGCAAAGAGCCGGGGAGGCACGGGGCGCATGAAAAATCGCAGACCGCAGGCCGCATTCGAGCGGAAGAGAGCGCGAACGCAATGCCCGATAAGAGCGCAAGTTACGAGGACAACATCACTGGCGTTTTCTACGTCGATAACACCTGCATCGACTGCGATGCGTGCCGCGTCGCCGCGCCGGATAATTTCAACCGCAATGAAGACGGCGGATACTCCTACGTTGACAAGCAGCCCGAGAGCGAGGACGAATACCAGATGTGCCTGGACGCGATCGAGGGCTGTCCGGTCGATGCGATCGGCGAAGACGGGGACGAGTAAAGACGATGCGAAAGGCCGACCGGCGAGTGCCTCCAAACAACGGACACCTCGCCGCCGATGACAGGCACAAAAGTTTTACCTGCCGGGGTGGCGGAATTGGCATACGCGCAAGATTAAGGATCTTGTGAGCTTCGGCTCGTGAGGGTTCAAGTCCCTCTCCCGGCACCACCTTTTCACCAACATCATTATCAAGAGCAAAAATCGCGAACCTTGAGGAGCCCGGCACCTGAGCGGGGAGATCCGCCGCGCCTGGGCAAGCTCGCCCCAGTGCGCCTCACGGGACGAACGTGAAGTCCGCCGTTGTCGCCTGCCCCTCGGCGATGCTGACGGGATTCTCGATCTCGCCGAATTTCTCATGCCATGCGGCCAACGTGTAATCGCCGGGCGGCAGATCGGGGATCGCAAATGACCCATCGCGCTCTGTGACCGCGAAGTACGGATGATCCATGACAAACAGCCAGGCGTTCATCCAGGGATGCACGTCGCACTTGAACTTAATCGCAGGCTCGGGTTTGCGGAAGACCCGCTCTCTGACGCCCGGGGTGGGCTGGCCGAAGTTGAATCCCGGATTATTCGCGGCCTGGCAATTGATGTTGTGAAGTGTCGTATCCGAGTTCCGAATGTTGAGCGTCTGACCGACCATGATCCCTTGAACGTGCGGCCGATAAACGCAGCCGCGCTGATCCAGCTCGGCTGTCAAGGACGGTCCGGCCAGTATGTAGCCCGAAAGACCTTCCTTCACGTAGACAAAAACATTCGCGATCCGGCCCGTGCTCGAGACGATCTCGCCTTCGCTCCCGACCTTCTTCCCTGCGTGAATTTTCTGACAGGTCGGATCGGCGTCCATTTTGATGATTGTGCGCCGCGGACGATCGCCCTGGAAGATCGCAACTCCGCGGACGAGTGTCTCATCAGGACCGACGGCTTCCGAAGGCTCGACATTCTCGTCCGATGGGACGTTCCCGTCCGGCGAAACTTTAACCGCCGATTCGCTCGGCTCAGTCGGAACACTCGTCACGCTCGTCTCAATCTGCGGTGAGTCCTCGGCCTGCGGAGGCGGTGTCGATGAAGCCGCGTCTTCAGTGGTCTCTTCTGCCACGTCTGCGAGCGCGATTTCTGCGGGCGATTGAATCTCTGCGGCTGGGGGCGACCCTGAGGGAGACTCCTGCGGCGCATCTCCGCCCGAACACGAAACGATGAGACAGAATACCAGCGATAGACTCATGACATGAGCAAGGCGGAGGCACCGACTGATTCCCGACAAAAGCGGACGAACTTTCATGATTGCGATCCTGCTCTCGAATGTAAGCTTTGGAAGGCCGAGTCCGGACATTAAGAATGGAAGGTTAAGTTTAATGGTTTTAATGGTGGGCGGTATAGGAATTGAACCTACGACCTCCGCGATGTCAACGCGGCGCTCTAGCCAACTGAGCTAACCGCCCCACCCGCAAGGGCCCCGGGAGGGGCACAAGCCTCATGACCCTACGCACGCAAGGGTTCGAATTCAAGCGTTTTTGAAGTCCGGCGCCACGGCCTCTTGCGTCACCCTCTCATCAGGTCGATGGCTTCGGGATCGGTCGGTCGCAGTATGCTGCGTAGGGGTTGATCTCTGCCCCAAATCTGAATCAGCGCGGGCAGTAGCGATAACGTAATGACGAGTGACGCGGCAGATCCGAACAGCACAACACGCCCCATATCGCGCAGGCCCTCGAAAACCGATAGCGCAAGCATGCCGTAGAGCAATGCGATGGAACAGCACGAAAGAACGACGGGCCGGCCGAGCGATATCATGGCAAGCCGCGAGCTGGAGACGCGACGATCACGGGCGAACTGGAGCATGTGGATGGCGTTATCCAGGGCCAGCACGACACCGAGCGGCATGGTCATCAGCGTCAGGAAGTGCACGGGAATATCAGCCAGGCGCATTGCGCCCCCCACCCACAGCCCCTGGACCGCCACTGCGGCGAACGCGATCGAAGCTGGGCGAAGTCCACGGAAGTGAATGACTAGGGCAACAAAGACCGAAAGCCCTGCCAGAAGAAGAAGAAACGCGAAATCGTATTTCAGACGGCTCGAAAGTTCGCGCTCGATGACGGCGTCGCCAATAAAAATGGCACGTGTGGAAGTCGGGTCCAGCTGCGCGAGAAGATGATCGAGGCTGAACTGATCGAAACCCAGAGGGCCGGGGAAGATCGGCGTCGCGATTCGGTATTTGCCGTCCTTGTGCGTGACGAATCGCTGAATCGCTCGCGTGAAATCCGGACCGGCAGCGGTCGAATATTCAAGCAGTTCGATCTGCGAGGCCAGGCTCTGGAGAGTGGCCATGGAATCGGAAAAGTTCTGGAAGATCGCCGGGTGATAGCCGGCTCGGTTGCTCGCTTCGAGGACGGATCGATCAAGCGATTCCAGGTCGAATCCGCGCAGACGCTCAAGCGAACGGCGCTGGGTTGCCATCGAGGGCAGGATGACTCGGAGCGAATCGATGGCCTGTATGCCGAGCTCCTCTCCGCTATCGCGCTGAATCCGAACGAGGTCTTCATAGATCGAATCGTTGCGCTCAAGCGCCTCCTGGATGGTTTCGGCTTCAACGATAGCGACAAGCGGCCTGCCGGGCGGGTCGGTCCGGTTATCTCCGGCCTCGGTTTTCGCTTCAGGCCGGAACAGGTAGGAAGTGATTGAGGTGAATCGCTCGTGGAATCGAAGGTTCATCACCTGAATCCTCCCCGGGGCAGCCTCAATCCCTAAAAAGACGGAGACCAGCAACACGGCTCCGACGGTCGCGCGCGGCATCCGCAAGGCAGGCCCGGACAGGCGCGAGAACCGCATGCCGCGCAATTGGAGAGGTGAGATCCGCCCCCCCGACATCCGGCTCTTGAGGGCTGCCAGCGTGGGTATAACGAGCAGGCAGGCGGCCAAATTGCACAGCGTGGCGGCGCCGGAGAGAATGCCAAGCTCCTGGAGCCCGCGGAAAGAAGTGAAATACAGGGAGCCGAAAAGCAGCGTGGCCGTGAGGGACGAGGTGACGATACCCCGGCCGGTATCCACATATCCGGCTTGGAGCGCCCGATAGAAATTTCGAGTTCTGTAGAGCTCGATCGTAAAACTGTGAAACAAGTGAAGGCTCCAACTGAGACCCATGCCGAAGGTGATGACGAGGAACGCTGCGGTGACGCCGGTGACGCGCGTATACGCCTGGTCCAGCTCGAAGATCTGATTGAACCCCGTCAGGCTGCAAAAGGCATGGGCCAGACCCAGAGCCCAGACCGATCCTAACACCGGCGGGACGAGGACGAACGCGAGCGCTTCGGCCTTGCGAAACATAAGGA
Source organism: Candidatus Sumerlaeota bacterium (assembly GCA_021772735.1). GTDB lineage: Bacteria > Sumerlaeota > Sumerlaeia > MVZB01 > JAJFLK01 > JAJFLK01. The sequence goes on from JAJFLK010000461.1 coordinate 5,174, forward strand.
TCAAAAGCAGGCAAAGCAGCCCAAGCGCGCCGAGCGATATGAGGCCGATTTCGCGAACCAGCACGCGGGCGCTTCGGGCGGTCTCCACGTGGCTTCCGGCGAAAGTGATCTCCGCCGGGCTGCGCCCCTGCGGAGTCCTGCCGAGGACGAACTCGCGCGAGGCCTCAAGGAAGTCCAGGCTCCGCACGGCATGGACGACGTCATCCGAAGATCGCGCGGCATAAAGCAGCATCTGGAGCGTGCGGCCGTCACGTGAGAATAGATACCCATTGCGTGGCATGACAGGGATCGGCGCACGCGCGGGAGACAAGCGCGTCCGAATCGACGCCAGCACGCCGAGGGGATCATCGCTCCGGCTCTCGGCGATGCGCGGAAGAAAAGCGCAAATGCGACGCGCGCGACTCATATCGAAGCGACGGCTCGATATGCGCGACTCCATCAGATCCGTCAAATGCCGCCAGTCATCAGGCGTCAGAAGGGCAATCAGGCGCAGACCGGAAAGCGATTCGTAATACTGCTGTGCCAGATCATCGAGCCGAAATACAGCGCGCGAGAAATACTCGGAATCCTCGACGACCTCGGCGAAGGCCTTGACAATCTGGATCAGATCCTCCTCGGATCCCTCGGCCGGAACGTCAAAGCTGACCAGAACAGGCTCCAGATTGCGGTAATCCTGGACCATCTCGCCGATCGCACGCGCATGGGCCGAATCGGGCGGAAGGAACTCGGCAAGGCCGGATTCGAGACGGAGACGATTAATGCCCGAGATCGACATCAACGTCAGGAGGATGATGATCAGAAAAACAGAGGCGCCGAATCGAAACGCGTTGCGAGCGATATATCTGAGCAGGCGACGTCTCATAGTTCGGACAGCGCCTCGTCGATCTCGTCAAGT